>JAEWWO010000241.1 GCA_023396345.1 Bacteroidota bacterium | reverse complement strand
GTTCTACGCTTGAGTTATCACGAAGATATTCCAGCAGCTCTTCGTCTGAAAAATTTCTGTTAGGTATGTTATTGTTTTCAGCCATGTTTACTTAGACTGTTTTTTTTCGAGTAATAGTTTCAGATTTCTTTTTCCGTTTTGTATAAAACTTTTCACCTGCATTGCATTAAATCCGGTAATGTTTTCAATTTCTTTGTAAGATTTATTTTCCAGATAAAATAACTCCACACATCTGCGCTGGTCTTCATTCAGTTCTTTCATAGATTCATCCAGTAGATTCAGTCTTATTTCTTTTTCTGCAATGTGCTCTTTTTCTTTTATATCTTCGGCTAATGCAGCTGCTTCATCAACTTCTTTAATATCGGTCGTGTGCTTGTTCTTTCTGATTTTTACCAGACAATGATTTACAGTTACGCGGTATATCCAGCTTTTAAAATAAGTAACTCTGTGTTTTTTTATATCGGTGAGTACTCTTACCAAAATTTCCTGTACGGCATCTTTTGCATCTGCTTCGTTGTTTAAGTATTTCATGCAAACACCCAGCATTAATAAGGTATAGCGCTGCAACAGCATTCCCAGCCAGTGGTTGTCACTGTCTTTATAAAATCTTTGTAATAATTCTTCATCACTTAGGTATGTGCCGGATGTATTCACTTAAGTGTTAGGTATTAATTATATATGAGTAATGGTAAAGTTAAGTATAATTCTGTAAATTTGCCTGATTTTTAAAAAATATGCATTTAATCATCGCAATTACGCCGGTAAATCCTTTAAGGTCAGAATCTTCTCATAAAGCTGAAATGGTTAATCAGATGCTTTTTGGAGAGACGGCTCAGGTATTGGAAGAAACGACTGATTTTTATAAGGTAAGATGTACTCTTGATAACTATGAAGGATGGATTCAGCGTTCGCAGGTTTGCGATATTAATGCACGTTTTTTCAGAAAAAAAATAAAAGGTATTTCTACGGAGAATAAACTCATCAGCTTTAACGGAGAGCCCATGTTACTGCCGATGGGTTCGCAGGTTTGGAATACAAAAAATCTGGCTGATTATCCGGTTTCTTACAGCAGAGTTCCGTTAAATACTGGGTTAATTTTTAACGAAGAAAATATAAAAAATATCAGTCGTAAATATCTCAACACTTCTTATTTATGGGGTGGCAGAAGCACCAATGGCATTGATTGCAGTGGATTTAGTCAGCAGGTGTTCAGAATCCTGAATGTGAAGTTGCCGCGCGATGCCTATCAGCAGGCTGAAGTTGGTGAAGTGATTGGCTTTTTAACGGAAAGTAAATGTGGTGATTTGGCTTTTTTTGATAACAAGGAAGGGAGAATTACGCACGTAGGGATTTTGCTGGATGCAAAAACCATTATTCACTCCATGGGCAAAGTGCGCATTGATAAAATTGATACGGAAGGCATTATTAATGCCGATACAGGTGTGAGAACACACCACTTACGAGTTATAAAAAGAATAGTAGAATATTAAATCAAAAAACTAATAAATTTACAAGCAATGAGAAAACTGTTTTCAACAGCTTATGCGCCTACATCACTGGATGTTGGTTTATTTATTTTTCGCGTATTCGTCAGCATCGCCATGATAGTGAATCATGCTATGCCTAAATTGGAGAGGTATAATGCCGGTGGCGAAATTAAATTTGGTGATCCTATAGGTCTTGGTCCGGAAAATTCACTTATACTGGCAATGGGAGCAGAGTTTCTTTGTTCTGTTTTGCTTATATTAGGTTTCCTTACCAGGATTGCAGTAATACCGTTGATAATAACTATGGCTGTAGCAGCGTTTATCGCACACGGAGACGATCCGTTTAAAGTAAAAGAATCAAGTTTATTATTTCTTTTCTCTTATGTTTTATTGTTGTTTACAGGTCCGGGAAATATTTCACTGGATAAGGTTCTTTTCAATAAACAACGCAGATAATTAATTATTAGACATTAAAACAAGGCTGTTATAAAAGATTGTCATTTTGAAGCGAAGCGAAAATCTAAAACATTTAACCTGTTTATAATGATTAATGTTTCCCGGGAACCAATCTTTTATATCAGCCTTATTCTTATTAGCTGCAATATTGCTTAACCTCTTGGTGCAGCCAGACTTGGGTCGTAAGTAAATTCAATTTCTTTAGAAATTTCTTCTTCTTTTTCAATTTTTTTAAATCCTCTTCTTTCCAGTTCAACAGTTTCTGTCTGAATGTCGTTTTCTGATTTTCCTTCAACATTCAATACAAATACATTTTCTTCTTTAGAGGTTAAACCCAGTTTTTCTGCCCTGTCTTTTATTTCCTCAGGTGATAAGTCTTCTTTTTCGTACATAATATATTATTTTATTTTAAGTGATAAAATTAAGGTTCAATAAGTTTTTAGCCAAGCCATAAACGTTAAGAGTGTTTAAATTATCGTTTGCCGGCTGCTATTGCTGCCGCTCTTATTAGCGAACGGTTGTCTACAGCATCTTGTCCCATTTCCCAAAACATCACACCATTACTTCTGTTTTTTGCTTCAATTGTTTTCCTTTTTACAGTTTCTAAACCATTGTAATGTATTAGGTAACTGGTGCTATCATTAATAATAGTTGCTGTGTCTTTAGTTGCATCACCGCCTTGCGAAAGAACATAATTATAAGTTTGTACATATCGTTTCTTATACAATGTATCAGTACCTCTGCCGTAAGCCGGAATACCTGCTACAAATTTTTGTTTAGGGATTTGTCTGGTATTGAGCCAATAGTTTAAGCTGGTGGTAAAAAATGAATAACCGGCGTGTGGATCGGCATCGTCATAAATCATTACATTAAACATATCAACAATTGAAAACAGTTCAGATTTTATACCATCTCTAATGCTTCCGGAATATTTCCCGGGGGTGATGGCAGCCGATAAATAATATTTTCCATCAACATGTAAAGTGTCCGACAGGCTTTTCATTAGATTTAGAAAAGCTACATCAGTACCATCACTACTTCTGGGATATTCCCAGTCTATATCTATTCCGTCTAACTTGTATTGTCTTACTTTGCCAATAATATCTTTTACAAATATTAAAATTTTATCGTTGTTATTAGTAAAAGTAAAATCACCTGCAATGCTTGCAAACACTTTAGCACCTGTGGTTTTAGCTTTCGTATAAACAGCATCGAAAACAGTTGGGTTAGCAATAGTGACTTTACCTTCGCTATTTACATTAAAGAAAGCGTAATTAACAATGTCGCACATATCAAAAATTGAATCAGGTACAGAAGCCGGATTTCTATAATAAGGAAAATATGCAATGATAGGAAAATCGAGTGCGGGGGGAGCTTTAATATTCACAACCGGTGGAGTGGGAGGTT
>JAEWWO010000218.1 GCA_023396345.1 Bacteroidota bacterium | reverse complement strand
AAACTCAGTTGATAATAGTCTGATTTTACCAATAAGTTATTATTAGATTTTTCTATTGTTTGTGACTGAACAACAGAAAAATCTAATATAAATAGCAAAAACAATCCAGCTACTTTTATTATTTTATCTATCATCATCATTATTAATATCCAGGATTTTGATCTTCCAGCTTTAGAGTTCTGTTATTTTGAAATTCCTGAAATGGAATAGGATATAAAAGATGTTTGGGTGTAGTAATATTTGTAGCAGTTGGATTGTGTTGTTTTGTGCGCTCTATTAATAATCCCCATCTTTTCAGATCAAACCAACGCCAACCTTCAAACATTAACTCCTTCATTCTTTCCGTTACAATACTATCCCGTAATTCTGCCTGAGTTGGATTATGCCCTAATGTAACTTCCAAATTAGGAGCTTTTGCTCTGGCCCTGATTTTATTAAAATGAGTTAGTGCCTGTGAAGTCTGATTCAATTCATTTAACGATTCCGCATACATAAGAACAGCATCAGCATAACGAAGCACATACACATTTCTGGATGACTGAGCAGCTTGTTGACCATCTCTCTGTTCATATTTCTTAATGTGCGGGTCTCCTACATCCTGCCACCACCAGTTCAGTCCGGGGTTGCCGTTTCCATCATAGTAAATATGACGCAGTGAAGCATTTTTTCTGAGTGTATCTAAAGAAGAATAAATACTGACACCATATTTTGTAGGTAAGGCAACATGTCCTCCTCCTCCTTTTTTATCGCTTGACATATTCCAGCTTCCCAAGACATTTGTCAATCCCTGAGTAAAATTCAATTCTGTAGAAAACTGAACTTCAAAAAGAGATTCCCTGTTATTTTCATTCTCTTCTTTAAACAAGTCAGCAAAATCAGAAAGCAGTCCTACTTCGCTGTCCGTCATCAAAGTTTTTAAAGTATTCTCTGCGTTAGTATATTCTTTTAATGTCAAATATACTTTTCCTAATAAGGTTTGTGCAGCCTGCTTATTAGCACGTCCCGGCTGAATAGACGCCTTACCTGACAAGTTTTCTACAGCATATGCAAGATCCGATTTTATTAGTTCATATACCTCCGATTCAGGAGTACGAGGATATCCATCTTTATCATATTGAGCATTTGGTGTATCGGTTGGCATTGGTACACCTCCAAATAACTGAACCAAATTAAAATATACTAAGGCTCTCATAAATTTAGCTTCTCCTGTCAGTCTTTTCTTAACCTCTTCCGGTATATTAGCATCTGGAAGATACCTTATTGCCGTATTAGCATTTCCAATAGTAGTATAACTCCCCTGCCAGTAATATTGAATAACTTGATTTTGAGCACTTAGCTGAGTATTATCATAAGTATTTAATGCAGATAATTGTAACCAATAGCCGCCCCACGTAGGTACAAAATAGGAAATCCTGCCTTCATCAGTGCCAATGGATCCTATCAAGGCCAGCTCTCCGCTCTTTAATGATGAATATTGCTTATATATGCCCGTAATACCTCCTACACTTCCTGCCTCGTCGCTATATACCTGCTCCGGTGACAAATATGATTCAGGCACGTAGTTTAAATCCTTATTACAAGATACTATAAAAAATAAAATTATAAAGGACAGAAATTTATAAGTTATTATATTATTTTTCATTTTTATTCATTTATTATTTTTAATTAAAAACCTACTCTTAATCCTACTGCTGTGGTTCTGTATCTCGGATACAGTTCATAACTACTTCCGGACCAAGTACCGGTGCTGATTTGAGATATTTCAGGATCTACACCTTTGTATTTAGTAAAAAGAAACGGTTCTAAAAATTGAATGTAAATATTCATGGATCTTAATTTCATTCTTTCTAATACTTTAACAGGTAAATCATAGCCAACGGTTATGTTTCGGATTCTAATATAATCACCATTTTGAACAGCAAAACTTGAGGTACCTGTAGGAGAGGTTTTAACTGCGTTACCAAATGCGTTTGGTCTCGGTATATTAGTATTTGTATTTTCTTTCGCAATAATATTTCCGTTTACATCCTTTATTTCTTTTGTCCAGAAATTAAGCCCTTCTCTAATGGCTAACCTACGTCCGTCAGAGTATAAATAATCCTGATAAGCTTTATTAAAAATACTGTGCCCATACATGTAATTAGCAAACACGGTAAGACTAACTCCTTTATAATTCATGTAATTCCAAAATCCTCCCCATCCTTTAGGTGTGGTTCTGCCTACAATAGTCATATCATATACATTTATTTTTCCATCGTTATTTAAATCTTTTATTTTTACACTTCCAGACTTAACACCTAAAGACTGCATCATTACAGAATCTGGCGAATTTTCCTCATAAATACCATCATATACATAATCAATTAATAAGCTGTTAGGTGCTTCGCCCACTTTTAAATCAGGACGTAAAGAGTCTATGCCCGGCAGCAATTCTGTAATCTGTGATTTGAATATTGAAAAGTTAAACTCTGTTTGCCAGTTAAAATTATTTGTTTTAACTAAATGCAACTTCAATTGTAAGTCTATCCCTTTAGTATTCATCTTAGCTACATTAATTGTTTGATTGGCATAAGCTGTAGACATAGGCAATGGTAAATCAAGAAGCAGATCTTTTATATTTTTATTGTAATAGTCTGCTACAAAAGATATCCTGTTATTCCAGAAAGCCAGATCCATTCCTACATTAAACTGATGCTGTTGCTCCCATCTTAAATCTTTATTTGCTAAATACGAAGTGTTTATCTGATAACCTTTTACTACGTTCTGTCCATCAAACGGATAACCTGAAGAGGTCATTGCTGAATAAATTGCATTGTACGTTCTGTTGTAGTTACCAATTACACCATAACTAATTCTTAGCTTAGCATCATTGATAGAAGAATTTAGTTTAAAACTATTCATGAACGGTTCATCTATCACTCTCCAGGCCGCACTTACCGAAGGAAATATTCCATATCGGTTATTTTCTCCAAAATAAGAAGATCCGTCTCGTCTTACGCTTGCATTAAAAATATAACGATCCTTGAATTTATAAATCACACGGGCCAACTGAGACATTAAAGACCAGTTATGAAAGCTACTTCCTATTGTTCGCTCTGTGGCAAGATTCATATCTTTATAAGAAGTTTTGTCAGACGGAAATCCGGTACCGGTCATATAATTAAATTCCTGTCTTCTTTTTTCAAATGTTAGCCCTACCAGTGCATTCAACGAATGATCCGGATTTGGATTGTAATCATAATTTAATGTATTTTCAAAGGTATAGTCTCTGTAATTGAAATTTTGTATATTTCCATAGCCTCCCAATGTATAGCTGCTATTAATATTAACTGTACGTGGAGCATAAAAATAATTTTTACTGTTATAAATGTCAGCACTAAACGATGTTTTAAATAAAAGATCTTTTATTATTTTATATTCCAATCCAAGATTTCCTAATACTCTGTCATCGTTTTTATAAGTTGGATACTGAGTTAAAACTTCCGGATTATTAATTATGAATAAGCTTCCTTTGGTTGGATCCATATATACTGTATTCATTCCGGCAGAATCATTATAAGGCATAAGGGGACTCATTGTTAAAGCGTTATAATAAATTTGCTGATTCAATATTTTATTGTCAACATAAGAAATATTTGTATTCATTAATGCTTTTAATCTGGTAGTAATCTGAGCTTCTCCGCTTGCGTTAAAAGAATATCGGGTGAGATTAGAATTTTTTATGATTCCGTCCTGACTGTAATAATTCCCACTTATATAAAGTCTGTTTTTTTCATTACCACTTGAAACACTAATAGTATGATTATGAATAGGAGCATTTTGTAATATTCTTGATATCCAATCATAACTCCTTCCGTCTTTTATACTTTGTAACTCGAAACTATTAAAGAGTTGATGATCGAATCTTTTAGCAATAGTGGTATCATTCAGCATCAACACTTCTCCGCTTTCATCAAAATATGCCAATCTCCTTAGCATTTCGTATTCTTTACCATCAATAAAGTCAAAAGTTTCTACAGGTCTTTGTATTCCATAATAACCACTGTAATTAATAGTAGCAGTTCCTCTGACACCTTTCTTTGTTGTTATGATGATAACTCCCTCTGCTGCTCTCGCTCCATATATAGCAGCTGCTGAGGCATCTTTCAGCACATCAATTGATTCTACATCTTCAGGATTTATTTCACGGATATCTCCTGTAGTAATAACTCCATCTATTACATACAGTGGTCCATTACTCACATTTATAGAATTTATTCCACGAATCCTTGCCATTGAACCCGCTCCCGGCTGATTTCCTGAACTGGTAATCTGCAAACCCGGTATTCTGGATTGTAAAGCCATATTGATATTACCTACAGGCATTTCTTTTAACTGTTCTCCGCTTATACTACTAATAGCACTTGTAACGTCTTTTCTTTGTTGCCTGCCATAACCAATCACAACAATTTCCTGTCCGGCGGTGTAATTTGGAACCATAATTACCGTCATGTTTGTTGAGGCTTTCAGACGTAAAGAGTCATATCCCACACTTTTAAATAGCAAAAAATCTCCTTCGTTAACATTCAAAGTAAAAGTACCGTCTTCCGCCGTTAAAGTACCTCTTGTAGTACCTTCAACAAGAATTGATACTTCGCTTACAGCTTTTTGATCTTCAGCATTTATCACTTTTCCTTTCGAGATAATACTTTGTGCATTCGTCTGTATACTAATAAAAAGCATTAACAGTTTTAAGCTGAATATCCAATAAAAATTTAATTTTTTCATCATTCAAAGTTTTTATCATTAAAGATTCCTTAAATATTTTATAAAATTATGGCGACAGAACAAACAAAAGAATGTTCGTTTTTACTGAAATAATGGATAATTTTACTATTTTGCTACTTATTTAAAATAATTTACCTAAAATCACCATAATTAATTATGCAATGACGCGATATACTTAATAGAAATAAATGTTTGAATAAATGAAAAAAAATATTATAAAAAAAGTAAGAGAAGGGTTTCAGGGACAGCGACAAATTTCAGTACCACCTCATATTGTAAAAAATTTTCTGGCTAAAGATTCTATTACAAAACAACTCTTCATTACTCATATAGGCTATTATCCAAAAGCCGAATTTCATCATGTGGAAAGACCTCAGGGTAGCAATCAGAATATTCTTATTTACTGTGCTGAAGGTAGCGGATGGACTCAAATGGACAATACGCTTACTGAAATTTATTCATCACAATTTATCATAATACCTGCAAAGAAACCGCACAGTTACGGAGCTTCCGAGGAAAATGCATGGAGTATTTACTGGTTTCATTTTCAGGGGGAAATAAGCGACTCAATCATGCAATTGATTTTAAATCATTTTAAGCAGAGAAATGTAAAAATCACTTTTAATGAGAGCAGATTACAATTATTTGAGAACATTTATGAAAATCTTTCATTAGGTTACTCTAACGAAAATCTTCAATATATCAATATGGTTTTTTATCACTTTTTATCTTCTTTGATTTTCGATAGCAAATTCAGAAATCTTAATAAAGGAGAAAGAGACATTATAGGCAATACTATAGAATTCATGGCAAAAAATGTAATGCAACCTATGACTCTTGACAATTTTGCTGCTTATGCTAATCTATCGGTATCAAGATTCTCTACACTGTTTAAGAAAAAAACCGGCTACTCTCCTATTGATTATTTCAATCACCTTAAAATTCAGAAAGCTTGTCAATTCTTGCTTTTCACAGATTATAATATTAAGGAGATTGGCAACAGATTAGGTGTTTTTGATCCCTATTACTTTTCCAGAATGTTTACCAAAACGATGTCTGTGTCTCCTAAGAAATACAGACAAAATAATAAAAGATAAATTTTCTACAGTATCTCCCTAAGCTTACCAATCACAAAATCAATTTCTTCTCTGGTGTTGTATTTTGAGAAGGAGAAACGTACAGGTATCTGATTAGGATTATTATTTACAGCGCGTATTACGTGAGAACCTTGCATAGCGCCACTTGTGCAGGCACTGCCTCCGGATGCACAGATATTATTTATGTCTAAATTAAACAAAATCATTTCAGATTTTTCTGTCTTTGGAAAGGATACATTCAGTACAGTATACAAACTTTCGCCAAATGTATCTCCGTTAAAAGTAGCTTCAGGTATAACTGATTTTATTTGTTCTGCCATGTAGGTTTTTAAACCGGAAATGTAATTTCTTTCTTCTTCATAATTTTCCGTAGCAATCTCCAACGCTTTGGCAAAACCAACAATACCATAAATGTTCTCTGTACCGGCACGCATATTTCTTTCCTGCGCACCACCTTTTATGAGCGGTTTAATTTTTACATTCTCATTTATGTACAACATTCCCACTCCTTTTGGCCCATGAAATTTATGTGCAGAAGCT
>JAEWWO010000174.1 GCA_023396345.1 Bacteroidota bacterium | reverse complement strand
GCGTAAAAACGTATCACTGCGTCTTCCTTTTTCCAATGAGAAGGAAGAATTATTTTTTTCCTAAACCAGACTACGCCATTAAAATCTTTCAGACCTTTCTCTTCCCATAGACCGGGCAATTCCATTTTTTCCCAGTCTTTTGTATCTAAATCATTCTTATTCCAAACTGGACTTCCTGCCAAATAGCCGGGATCTTTTTGCAGAGCTATATCCTCCCAATTTAGCCGGGCAGCAGCTAATTGATCTCCGGTCAATGCGGAAGAAAGTTTTATTTTCTTTGCAGCTTCTGCAAAATCTTCCATGGTTGACAAAGCTTCATAACTTGTCCACGCTTCTGCAACTGTTCCGCCCCAGGATGAATGAATCAGCCCAATTGGAATTTTAGTTTTTCGATAAATTTCTCTGGCAAAAAAATAAGCTGTTGATGAAAAGTCAGCAATAGTTTCGGGAGAACATATATCCCATTTATTGTTTCTTACCTCCATCTTTGCCTGAGGTTGATTGGCTGTAATTCTCAATGCCTGTAATAATCGTATTTGAGGAAAATCAGCATTGGCAATTTCTTGTTGATAATTAAGAACTTTACCCCAGCCCGCTAATGGCATTTCCATATTTGACTGTCCGGAGCAAAGCCATACTTCTCCTATCAAAACATTTTTTAAAACAATTGTATTTTCTTCTGAAACCCTGATTGTATACGGGCCTCCGTATGTAGGTGTTTGAATCTCTGATTTCCATTCACCATTTTTATCAGACTTTGTTTTATAGAGCTTATCATTCCAGGAGGTGTAAATACTTATAGTTGTATTTTTATCTGCACTTCCCCAAATAGTCACATTACTTTTTTGTTGCAGTACCATGTTATCGCTAAAAATAGCCGGAAGTTGGACCTCTGCAAAAGCAATGTTTGACACAAATAAAGCAACTAAAAAAAACAGAAAGTAGTTAAAGGAATAATTCATTATTATATATTTATTATTTTCTAATAACAGGAAACTGTGAGATACGCAGACTAGTGCATCCATATGGAATAAGTTCAATTTCTTTTACTTCATCAGTTGTTTCCATTTGATAAATATTACTGTAAGGTAATGGACCTGTCATTTCATTATACAAAGTCCATGAAGGAATACGTTTTGCAGTAGTTTTTATAGTGATTGGCGCATTATCAACATTCCATGGAAATATATTGACTTCCTTATTAACACTGACATTGAAATAATTTTCCTGATCGCTGTTGAGTAATGCATAATTCCATGGAGAGACTGCTTCTGATTCTTCGTAAAAATCTCCATATTGCAAAGCATCTTTTATATTATTCACATGCGTAATTTTTTCTTTAATTTTTAATCCATAGACCAAGGGACCTCTTTCAATAGAAACAGAATTTTCGTGCCAGCGGTTTTTATACACATGCATCGGCAATGTTAATTCAATAATATCTCCTTTACTCCATTCACGATTAATAGTTACGAGTTTACCTGCTATTTCTGATGTATAATTTTTTCCATTAATCTTGAAGTATGCCTCCTTGCACCATCCCGGTACACGAAGCTCTAAGGGAAATTGTACTTTCTTGTTGTCTTCAATATCTTTTATTAAAAATCTTATTTCTTCTTCAAAAGGGTAATTAGTTTCCTCTGCAATTGTCACTCTCACATCATCAGCAACCTTTGCAATAACTTCCGAAGGTGAATATACAAGTGCTGCCAATCCTCCGTCATGCGTTTTATACCACAGATTTTGTGTAAACTTTGGCCAACCCTGATGCATATTGGCTGTACAACACGGATAGCCGGTAAGTAATCCGAAACAGAGATCGGTGCCGTGATGGTTGATATCGAAATTGCGAATATGCCGTGTTGTCATTACCTGATTCGCCTGTTGAAAATATTGTCTTCTCATAAAATCATCTGAAATCTGTGCCGGTAAAGCGTTAAAAGCAATTTTTTCTAAACGATCAGCAAACTTAATATCTCCGGTAATGGATAATATTTTCTCCATTGAAAACATCATCTCTACGGCTGTGCATAATTCAGAACCTTGTGTGGGATTATTACCATGCAATGCTTCATCGCCACCATATAAACCATGTGCCATACCGTTGAATTTCATCAAATCATTATACCCTTTTTCCACAGCTTGCAGATATTTCTCATCAGGATTGTGCTGATAATAAATAACCGGCGCTTTGAAACCCTGAGCAAGGTTTACACAATGTATACTTCCTTTGGTTGATAAAAGATCCGTGTTCAAAAATGCATGTGTATAATCAAAAGTCTGTTGGTGAATAAGGGTACCCAACTCAAGTAAAAAATCATCCTTAGTAATGTCATATAGCCAATAAACCGCCATAAGATTATCTCCTCCGCGGTAATGCGCCCAGAATGTCCAATGCCCGAGCGGTTTATCAGGTAAGGTCTTTAATTGATAACGGAAATAATTAGTCATTAATTTAATTACTCTTTCATCTTTGGTAGCGGAGTAATATTGCATCAACACTTTTAACATCACCATTTTTGGCCACCAGTCTAAACTATTATTGCGTTGGATACCTGGTTCCGGGTCATAATCTTTTGACGGTCCAAAGTTGCCATCTGCACGCTGGCTTTGCAATGTCCATTCGATCCAGGGTTTCGTTTTAGCTATCAGGTCTTTATCGTTGAGTATATAAGCAAGTGGCACAAGTCCGTCTACCCAATAGGGGCCTCTTTCCCATTGATCTCCATCGCCGCCCAACCAGCCGTTGCGCTTGCCCATTACAAGAGGATAAAGCTCATCTAACTTCCCGGTAGATCCATTTTTTTGCCTTACTAACATTTCATGTAACCAACCTTTTGGTTTAATAGTACCAAGCGGTAATTCTCTATATATTTTATTAGGTTTATCAGAAACCTGAGCCATAATGTTCATAGTAAGAAGTATTAAAAAACTACATGAAAAAAATAATTTATACATATTTTCTTTATTAAGTATAAGAGATTATACACTGATGCTAAATGTAGGAATAGTCAAAATTAATACTTACCTAGTATAGAGGTTTCTCTTATTAATAATCACTAGTAGATACCAAATTAAAGTTATCGAAAACACCTTTTGTATCATGATTTCCCTTTACAATAACACCTGCTCTTAACGCTCTGTCCCATGGGGGAAGGCGTTGACCTGAAATAATATTACCTACATTTCTAAATCCATTGTTATCGTTTACGGCAAAATGTAATTCGGTACTATTTGTAACTATAACTTTTAAACCAATCTTTCTTTTGTAGCTGATTGACTCTTGTGCTATTAAAGATTCTTTTCCTTTTGCCATATGAATCAATGATAATCTATTATCTTTAAGCATTGCTGCTACATAATTATCATCATCGCCAATAATTGCAATACCCGCCTCTGTGTTGCTTTTGCGCGGAAAAATATCTACAGAAACTGTATAATTTTTTGTATAGGTTTTTTGGGCAAGTATTGCTGAGGGTTTAGTTCCGCTACCAACTGATAAATTTAATTTACCACGGGAGATTTTAATTTCAGGCTCATGAAAAACTGACCAGTTCCAGGATATATTCAACTTTCTTTTATTAAAATTATCAGCAAAATTTATTTTGTTGCGATAATTGTTTTCACTGTAAATAAATCCCTTATCAAACTCAATCCAGTTATCCGGCGTAAACCTGAACTCCTTTAGCAGACCTTGTCTTCCGGTGTATACACTTCCAGTTTTATGATAACCATGATACAAAAAATAATATTTATCCCCTTCTTTGACAGCAGTACCATGTCCCTGGCACTTCCAATCGCCTTCTTCTGTAAGCAATGGATTTTTATTATACTTTTCCCAAGGTCCGTGTAAGGACCTTGACCTTGCAACACCCGTAGCATACGTACATCCCGAACCGCAACATGCGGCGGCTGAATAAATCATAAAAAAGTAATTATTATGTTGCAGAATCGCAGCAGCTTCCACCAGATTTCGTTCCCACTTCTCTGTATCTCTAAACATTTCTTTTCTCTCTCCTAACATCTTTGTCCTTTCCTCGTTCATTTCCTGTATCCACATAATAGTGGGTTTTCTCTGACTATTGCCATCTTCTTTCCATATTAAAAATAATTTCCCGTTTTCATCACGCATGGGAAAGCCGTCTATGGAGCCCATTGGCTGCTCCACAAGAGGTCCGTGATCTGTGTATGGACCTTCGGGTTTGTCGGCACTTGCCACAGCTACCGCAAGAGCACCTCCCCGGCGACGAGCAGTATAATACACGTATACTTTACCATTGTCATAACTCAATTCAGGAGCCCAAAAATAATGTTCCGCCCAAGCAGGCTTTTCAGGAAAAATATTAGCGACCCAGTCCCAATTCTTCAGGTCTTTTGATTTCAAAATGGGATAGGCCGGCATCCAGTTACTGCTCGTTGCCGTTGTATAATAAGTATCGCCAATTTTAATCACAGAAGGATCTGCAAAATCACCAGGCACATTGGGTACTTGTGCATTTACAAAAAAAGCAACAACACAAAATGTTGCAACCAAAAAATAATTCTTCAACTGTAAGTTTTTCATTATTATATCTGATTTATTTATATAAGCCTGTATTTCCCTCTTCCAACAAAGGTAGAAGCCGGTTAACTATATCAGGGTTGTCTTTTGCAATATTCTTAGTCTCATAAGGATCAACTGCATAATCATATAATTCTATTACCGGCTGTTGTTTCCTGAAATACTTTGTTATGCGATATCTGTCTGTGCGAAGCGTGATGCCATTGTTGAAATATCCGTACGCTTTTCGGGCTATATTATTTTGAGGCTCGTTTAGCAATGTTAAAAAAGATTTTCCATCAAGCGGGTAAGGCTGTTTGATGCCTGCAAGCTCCAATAAAGTAGGATAGATATCCACAGACTGAACAATTGCCGATGTAGGTTTTCCGGATTTTTTCATACGAGGAGTACGCACGATCAACGCACTCTTCAATGCATATTCAGATAAGGTATGTTTACCCCAAACCCTTTGATCACCCAAGTGCCAGCCATGATCGCCCCACAAAACAATAATTGTGTTTTTGTCTAACCCATTTTTTTTCAGTGCGTCGAGGACTTTACCAATTTGCGCATCTACGTAGCTAACGGAAGCATAGTATGCATGCCTTAATTTTCTGGCGTACCGATCTGAAACGGGATTCTTCAATGAAGGCTTTTCATTTCCGTCTTTATATTGATTAAATTCATCGCTGTTATGTAATCCTCCATTATTTACAAATGCGGGGATATTAGGTGCAGAAGAAAGCGGCAGCGTATTTTCATCATATAAATCCCAGTATTTCTGAGGAGCATTCCAGGGTAAATGCGGCTTGAAAAAACCTACTGCAAGCAAAAAAGGAGACGAACTATTTTTGAGTTCAGAAATCTGTTTTACTGCAATATCTGCTGTCAGGCCATCAACATAGCCATCATCACCAACCGGAGCCGACTCATAAGGTTTTACTTCTCCCTTTTTGCTTTGCCTGTTGCAGCCATCTGCATATCCAAAAAATGCATTCCACCCTGTTTTCCATTTACCTGCATCAAACAGGAATCGGTCCCAACTGTTGGGTAATTCCATTTTATCTGAAACAGGTTGATTATATCCATATACTTTACCATCAGCAGCATGGCTTATTTTTCCGATGCCAATAGTTTTATAACCGTTACGCCGAAATGTTTCAATCATAGATTCCGGCAATAACTGTTTTTGCTTCCCTGCTGTAACACGCTCAAACACGGCATTTGATAACTGTCCTCTGGTTTGAGGATATTTTCCTGTAAGCAATGAAAACCGAGAGGGTCCACAGGTGGGCACATTTGCATAATGATTGAGAAACAATCTTCCCTGCGATGCAAGCTTATCCATGTGCGGCGTAACCATATTTCGGTTGCCGTAGGCATTCGTTTCGGGACGAAGATCATCAACAGCAATAAAAAGTATATTTGGTTTGTCAGATGCAGAAAGCGAACTACCCGTGCGTGGATTGCAGGATAATAAAACTATTACCATCAACCAGATAAAATAAATTTTCTTTCCCATTAATATTTTAAATATAATGTGTGTAAGTCCTGAATTTCAGGACTTGAATATACTTATTTTACTTTAGTTACGTTAGGCCCAAGGTATGATTTTTTCATGCCTCCAAAATCCAGAACAATCTTTTGTATCACCATTCCCGGGTCTCCACATTTAATATGTAAAGTATGTTTGCCGGGTTTGTCTATGTAGAAGGTTGATTTATTAATAGCGGCATTACGCAATACGTTATCAGACCAGGTTTGAGTATACTCAGGTGCCGAAGAAGAAGGCAAAGCTACAGGACCATCATCTATACAAACAGCATATCTTGTTTGAGCAGTCCCCTGTTCATGGAACCCAAAATCTCTATCGGAACTTAAAGGAAAAACAGGTAAAACATAAGTATATACATCAACTGACCCATGATGAAATGTGTAAAAATCGTATTCAACTCCCGGTGAATTATTATCTCTGGGATTATGTACTCTTGCTGTCGGGTCACCAATCATTACCGATTTATCTTCAAAACCCAGATTATCTATAATCTGCATTTTAATTTCATCGGACTCACGTTTACGATGAAAATCTGCTCCTGCAATAGAAATTACACCATTATCTTCAATATACAGTCCTTTTACGTCTGTGACAGAAGGAAGCGCAGGATTAAAAACAGATACCAGAACTTTTTCTCTTGTATTTCCACTCACCAATTCTATATCACCAGAAATCTTTTCTCCGACAGGCACTTTATTCCAGTCAATGGAAACCCAGATTCTGTCTTCAAGTGTTACATTTCCCTGTGTTTTATTTACCCTGATCCAATCATGAGAAGTCTTTAATGACCAATTAAATGAGCCTGAACCTGTATTGAAAATATCAATAAAATATTTTCTATCAATATATTTATTAAACGAAGGCAACTGATAATAACTGGTTACACCTTTCAGAGGCTCATTTCCTTCAACAAATAATTTCATAGATGCCTGAGCCGGGATAACTACAGAATCAAGTTTAGGCAATTCAAAATAAGAAGCTGTAACGCCCTGGCGTAAAGACATTATCCTTTTCCACTTGCCATCCATCAAATCATTATACTCATAAGAGATTTTGTATAGAGTATCGTAATAATGTTTTACACGGTCGCGCAACAGATTTGCATTAGATCTTCCCTGGGCAATGTGAATCCTGTTTTGTTGTGCAGTCAACCATTTTTTATTCATCAGTTCAGCTCCTTTTACAGGATAATACAACAATTGAAAAAAAGAAGGTTTTTCTATTTCTGGAAGTTTATTTAAAATATTTTCGACTTTAGCTCCTATGCGATGATAATCAGCTATTCGTTTTTCTGCTTCTCCGTAATTAGTAAAAGAAAAATCAGTATCAGTAGGTCTTTCACGTCCGTTTTTAAAAGTATTCCACTCATAGCCCCATCCCATAAATTCAGGCTTACGTGAAAATGCAAGACGATTGTATTCCCTTGTTATTTCTTTGATATCATTGTAGTACTGTTTACCATAAATACCACTCAGCCAGTCTGCCTGATAATCGGCAACATTTTCAAAATTAAACTTATTGAGATCGTAAGCCATATCTAAAAATAAGGTAACGGGGAATTCACATGATTTAATATCACCTGCATTCAGCAGCCAAATTCTATCAGCCCCGGTGTTGTAAGCTTTATGTAACTCTTCGTACATTAAAGCCGGAGGTGTTGAGGCC
>JAEWWO010000166.1 GCA_023396345.1 Bacteroidota bacterium | reverse complement strand
TTCTACTCTACGCCATGTGCTTAATAAATTGGTATACGACGGATTACTTATTCGCAAAAAAGGTGTGGGTACTACTGTTGCCAAACAGGTAATTCCTGCTAAGTCGACCGAATGGTTAAGTTTTTCTAAGGAAATGAACTCGCGCGGAATTGCTATTAAAAATTTTGAAATGCATATCAGTTGGGTCAATCCCGAAGAAGAAGTGGCAAATTTTTTCAGTCTGCAAAACAAAGAGAAAACGCTAAAACTGGAAAGACTGAGAGGAAAACCGGAAGATCCTTTTGTATATTTTATTTCTTATTTTAATCCGGAAATTGGATTGACGGGAGAGGAAGATTTTAATCGTCCTTTGTATGAAATATTGAGGACGGATTATTCCATCAGTGTTCATCATTCTCAGGAAGAAATCAGTGCTGTTAGTGCAAATAAATTTATAGCAGATAAGTTTGATATAGCCGAAGGTTCACCGGTGCTTTTAAGAAGGAGATTTGTGTTTGACGATAAACGGAATCCCATTGAATTTAACGTAGGATATTATAAAGCCAACAATTATATTTATTCGGTAACATCGGCAAAAGAGGCATTGCTGCCGAATGATAAAGCAGCATATAAACTTTAAAACTCTTTATCTATAGAATCAAGAATATTGAGATAGCTGAAATAGCGCATTTCGGAAAGTGAGTCACCGTTTACAACCTCATTTTTTACTGCGCAGTCGGGTTCGTTTACATGCAGGCAGTTGTTGAATTTACAATCGTGCAGCAGTTTTTGCATTTCGGGAAAGTAATGAGACAGCTCTGTTTTTTCAATGCTGATAAGTCCGTATTCTCTTATTCCCGGCGTGTCAATGACACTTCCTCCCTGTGGCAAATCGTACATTTCAGCAAAGGTGGTGGTGTGCATTCCTTTGCCGCTCCAGTTGCTGACTTCTTTTGTTTTAATATTTTTTTCGGGTAAAATTTTATTGATAAAAGTAGATTTTCCTACACCGCTATGCCCGCTTATAAGTGTGATTTTATCTTTCAGTAATTCGTTTAATTCATTCAGCCCTTCTTCTTTTTCAAGACTTATGGCAATTACTCTGTAACCGGCTGAAGTGTAGATATCGAGCCATTCCTGAAGCAATGCAGTTTCTTTTGCCCTGTATACATCAATCTTATTAAATACAATAATTGCAGGCACATGAAAAGCTTCGGCACTTACCAAAAATCTGTCTATAAATCCATTGGAAGTTTTCGGATTTTTTAAAGTTGCAAACAACAATGTCTGGTCAAGATTGGACGCAACTATATGATGCTGATTTTTGTTGTGCGGAGATACACGCGCCATATAGTTGTGGCGCGGAATAATGGTGTTGATAACAGCGCTTCTTTCACTTTCCGTGTCAGGTTCAATTTCTACTTTGTCACCAACCGCCACAGGGTTAGTGGAAGTAATGTTGTCTATTTTAAACACGCCTTTTATACGGGCATTTAAAAATTCTCCGTTATCTGCTTTTACCAGATACCAGCTGCCTGTTGATTTATAAACTGTTGCCTGCAAAATTTAAATAGAAATATTTTTTAATAGAGGATAATTATATTGTAGTTCATTATGTATAAAAGACCACAGCAAGCCGTCTATTATATCTTCGATCAATAAATCATCATCTCTTTTAGACATAAATCAAATCGTTTTTTAAACGTTCAAAATACTTAGGCTTTATTCCATCTTTCATTACTACCTGTACTTCTGTATCGGGAAATATTTTCTGAATATCTTCTATGGTATTAAAAAAATTTCTATAATTTTTTTGTTGATAGTTTACCAAAATATCTATATCGCTTGTTTCACTTTGTTCGTTTCGGGAATAGCTTCCAAACAAAGCAAGCTCTGAAAGTAAATATTTACTTTCAAGAACAGGTTTGATTTTTTTAAGCTCGTTCAATATTGTCGTTTTGTTTATCAAATTCATTTTTTACACATAAATACAACAATCAAATTTACTTCTTTTTTTGTAAATAATCTTTATAAGAATCAATTACATGTTGCGCCAGCGTAATATCGTCCATAGCCTGATATTGCTCGAAAGACGGAGCATACGCAGCCATAAAAGCATCTAATTCTTCACCTTCCAGTTCTGTCCATTTTCTTATCAGCACTTTGTTGTAGCGTTGTGCTATATGTTTTTCCTGTTCAAGAAAAACGGCAAAATCTTTATACGCCTGCCTTTTTTTATTTTCTTTAAACTTTAATGCGCTGAATAAATTTCCCAAAAGTAAAGGGTTAGACAGGTATCGCAGAAAATATTGTCTGCTGGTAGGGGCATCAAATATGTTAGCATATTCATTTCTGTTTTGAAGTGAATCTAAATAATGATTGGAGTTTTGCACAACAACATCGGGTAGCGATTCTTTATCGGAAAATTCACTTTCTACCAGAAACATATTCAGCGTTATGCTCAAAACTCTGTTAGGAGGAATAGAATATCCTCTTGAAGTTTTGTTATTGAACAATACATATACGGAATCACTAAGGTTTGCCACCGACATATAAAATGTTCCAAGCGAATCAGTGTAAGCTGTAGCACCGCCGGTAGTAAATACTTTTGCACGCACTACCGGATCAAAGTTTAAATCATTTACC
>JAEWWO010000052.1 GCA_023396345.1 Bacteroidota bacterium | reverse complement strand
CTACACTCATGAGTTTATTCGTATGTTTTACGCTCACACCTTTGCTTGCATCACGGTTTGGAAAAGTAGTGCATCTCAATCCTAAAACATTATGGGGAAGAATGAATATTGGTTTTGAAAATTTCATTACTTCCATGAGAGACAGCTACACTTCAGTTTTGAAATGGGCATTGAAACATAAAGTAATTGTGTTTTCCGGAGTAATTGTTTTGTTTTTCCTGGCTTTTGCATTAGTTCCTCTTGGCTTTATCGGTTTTTCATTTATGTCTAAAACCGATGACGGTAAAATGAGTGTAAAAATAGAAACCGCTTCTCAGTCTTCTTTGTACAATACTAACCAGTTAACAATGGAAGTAGAGAAAATATTATTGCGTCAGCCCGAAGTTGTGCATGTATTTTCCAATGTGGGTTATTCAACAGAAAGCTTTGGTGGCAACAGTTCTAACTATGCAGAAATGACTGTGCAGTTGGTTGATAAAAAAGAAAGAGATATTTCCGTAGATGATTTCAGTACAAAAATGCAGGATAGTGTTGCCCACATTCCGGGTATTAAAGCTACTATCACGAGTGTATCTTTTGTAAGCGGTGGTCAGGCTGATATGCAGGTAGCGGTTAAGGGTCCGGTACGTGAGGACGTTCGTGTTGCAGCACAAAAAGTGAAAGAAATAGTGGAAAGCGTAAATGGTACAAGATATGTAGAGTTCAGCACAAAAACGCCAAGACCGGAAATACACATAGAACTCGATCGTGAAAAAATGGCTTTGTTTGGTATCAATGCATCAGAAGTAGGGTTGGGTATGGCAAGTGGTTTCAGAGGAAATGATAATGCTAAATATACCTATCAGGGAAATGAATATGATATCATGGTGAAACTAGATGAAGCCGATACGCGGTCTGTAAAGGATATTGAAGCGCTCACTTTTAGAAATGGACAAGGTATGCCCGTTGAAATGTCGCAATTTGCAACTGTCAGCGAAGTGCAGGGAGAATCTATTTTACAGAGAATGGACAGGTTACCTTCCATGACAGTAAATGCATACACACTTGGCCGTTCGGCTGGTGAGATTGGACAGGATATTAGTGAACAACTGGATGCTATTCAATTGCCGGCAGGTACAAGCTGGCAGTTTGTTGGTTCGCAGGAAAACATGCAGGAATCGTTTATGAGCTTGTTTCTGGCATTAGGTATTGCTATATTGCTTGTATACTTTGTAATGGTAGCCTTATATGACAATGCTATTTATCCGTTCGTGGTTTTATTTGCATTGCCACTTGCGTTAATCGGTGCTTTATTTGCACTGGCTCTTACACGCGAAGAGTTGACAATCTTTGCTATGATCGGATTTATTATGTTGATGGGATTGGTGGCTAAGAATGGTATCCTACTTGTTGACTTTGCCAATCATCGTAAAGCACAGGGAGAAAATCTGGTGCAGGCATTGATTGATGCCGGAAAGGAAAGGTTCCGCCCGATTATGATGACAACTCTTGCCATGGTATTTGGTATGTTGCCGATAGCATTGGCGTCAGGCGCTGGTTCTGAATTTAAAAATGGTATGGCTTGGGTTATCATCGGTGGATTAACGAGTTCTTTATTCCTGACCTTGCTCGTAGTGCCTTGTGTATATTACATTGTAGACAGAATTAAAATGAAAATATTCGCAAGACGATTCAGAAAAATGAGAGCCAGGGTGATTGAAAGAAATACAACAAACGATGAATCCAAGAAAAAAAGAAGATACCTGACTGCGGCAGAGAGAAAGAGAAAATTCCATTAATAAACTTGTTATCAATTATCAGAAATGAACAAAACAATTTTAATTACAGGAGCTACCTCCGGAATAGGAAAAGCTATAGCTGAAAAATTTGCGGAAAATAAATGGAATTGCATCATCACAGGTAGAAGAAAAGAGCGTTTAGATGCTTTAAAAGAAGAGTTGGAAAAGCGTAATGGAGTAAATGTTTTAAGCTTATGTTTTGATGTAAGAGATAAAGAAAAAGTATTTGAAAATATTAATTCACTTTCAGGTGAATGGAAAAATATAGATGTGCTTATTAATAATGCCGGACTTGCTTTGGGACGCAGCAATTTTGAAGAAAGTGATCTGGATGACTGGGAAACCATGATTGATACTAACTTAAAAGGTTTGTTATATGTGAGCAGGGCTATAGCTCCGTTGATGATAGATAAAAAACAGGGACATATATTTAATGTGGGTTCTATCGCGGGGAAAGAAGTATATCCAATGGGGAATGTGTATAATCTTACCAAGCACGGAGTAGACAGTATTTCCAAATCAATGCGTATGGAGTTTTTGCGTCATCAGATAAAGGTTACTGCCATACATCCCGGAGCCGTTGATACGGAATTTTCTGATGTACGATTTAAAGGAGATAAAATAAAAAGAGATGCTGTATATGCAGGCTATGAGCCATTGCATGCAGAAGACATAGCAGATGTAGTATTTTATTGTGCTACTCTGCCAAAACATGTATGCATCAATGATTTAGTTGTTACCTGTACGGCGCAGGCTAATTCGTATGTAACTTACATAGAAAAAAAATAAATATTTGATTATGGGCAAATCGGCAATTATAGTAGGGAGTTCTGGTTTGGTCGGCAGTCACTTATTGAAGAATATTCTTGAGAATTATAATTTTTCTTCACTTAAAATTTTTGTACGCCGTCCCTTAGGTATCGTACATCCTAAGCTTACTGAGATTATAACAGACTTTGGAAATCTGGGTCAGATAAAAGAAGAATTTAATGCAGAAGTAATCTTTTCCTGTCTGGGAAGTACAAGGAAGAAGACGCCTAATCTGGAAGACTATTATAAGATAGATTATTTTTATCCGAAATGGGTAGCAGAGATAGCAAAGGAGTTCGGTCTGAAACAATTTCATTTAGTTTCCTCTTTGGGGGCAGATGAAAAAAGCCGTAACTATTACCTTAAAATGAAAGGGAAAACGGAAGAAGCCATAAGAAATCAAAACATAGAAACTACCTGTATATACCGTCCTGCCTTGATTACAGGAAAGCGTAACGAAAAAAGAACAGGGGAATCCATCAGCAAATTTTTATTTAATGTATTGAATCCTCTTATGGTTGGAGGTTTGAAGAAATACAAAAGCATCAGTGCCGAAAAAATTGCCAAAGCAATGATTAATCAGTCATTGAAGAATGAAAAAGGAACACATATTTTTGAGAGTAATCAAATAAAAGCATTGGCTGTATCTTAAACCATCTTTACAGAAATGATTTTAACCGGACATGCATTGGCAGCTTTTTCACAAGGCTCCAAAGCCGCATGGTTTCTACTTTTCAGCGTATGAAAGCCTTTTTTCTCTGTTGATTTTAATAAAACTGATTTGCCATCGGCTTTAGACATACGGAAATAATCAGGAGCAAATTCTGCACAGTAATTGCATCCTATACATTTATCTCTTTGAAGGGTAATAACAACCATTGCAATTTTATCTTAAGAATTGGCAACTATCTTATACAGCTTATCAGACGGTCTTGTTTTGAATGCAACAGGCATGGTTACTACGTCTCCTTTGATTGCAGAATTGCTGTCAATATCATTCACCATCATAGAGGTCACTTCCATTTCCTGTGAACCCGTGGTAGGTCCCTGTACCAAAATTTTATCACCTACTTTTAAATCGTACACCTCTATCAGAAATTGCCCTATTTCATTTCTGGGATAATAATGTTGTGCAGATCCGATGTATAATTTTTTCTGTGTTGCATTGTTTCCGGGATTAGGAGACCATTCACCTAATTCCTGACCAAGATAATAACCGCTCCAGAAGCCACGATTGTAAACAGTTTCAAGCCTTTGCATCCAGTCTCTTACTTTCTCCTCAGAATAGGAGCCATCAGCAATACTGTCAATAGCTTCTCGGTAGCATTTGGTTACGGTTGCTACATACTCAGGAGCTCTGCCTCTACCTTCAATCTTTAAAACTTCTACACCGGCATCAATCACTTGATCGAGGAAAGGTATTGTACATAAGTCTTTCGGCGACATCATGTATTCATTGTCCAGTTCAATTTCAAAACCACTTTCCTGATCTATTACTGTATATTTTTTTCTGCAATTTTGTTTACATGCACCACGGTTAGCAGATGAATTATGTGAATGTAAACTCAAATAGCATTTTCCTGAAACCGCCATGCACAAAGCTCCGTGACCGAATATTTCAATTTCAACCAGATTACCATTAGGTCCTTTTACTTGCTCTTTTTTAATTTGCTCTGTAATTTTTTTTACCTGACTCAAGCTGAGCTCTCTGCTCAATACCATAGTATCTGCAAACAAAGAATAGAACTTCACCGTTTCAATATTAGTGATGTTTATTTGTGTGGAAATATGTACTTCCATACCTATTTGTCTGGCATAGGCAATTACCGCCTGATCCATCGCAATTACCGCCGTAAGATTTGCTTCTTTTGCTTTATCCAATAATTTGCGGATGATGGACAAATCGTGGTCGTATATAGTGGTATTTAAAGTAAGGTAAGTGTGCACGCCTTTTTCATTGCACCTTCTGGCAATCTCTTCTAAATCATCTAAAGTGAAATTGATGGTAGAGCGGGCGCGCATATTTAGCTGCTCCACACCAAAGTACACCGAATCGGCACCATTATCAATAGCAGCTTGCAGGCAGGCAAAATCTCCTGCCGGAGACATTAATTCTATTTTTCCTGTTTTGGTCATTATCTAATTTTCAGTGTGCAAAATTACGTAAAATAATCAGATAGCTAAAAAGATACAGATTAATGCTAAAAATATTAGTTTATTTATGCTAAATAATTTAGCTTTGAGTAAAATAACTGTTATGAATAACTTATTTGTTTCGTTAAACGAGTATTTATTGATTCTCACTATACCTGATGTAGTAGAGGAGAAAATAATGCAGGTGAAAAAAGAATTCGGCGAAAGATACAAAGCTTCTTTTGCGTTAAACAAACCTCACATTACGTTAAATACTTTTACTCAGTACCCTACCTGTGAAATGCGCATTGTGAGCAAATTACGCAGTATAGCCGGCTCATTTGATAAAATAAAAATTGACTTGAACGGTTATGCATCTTTTCCCACACATACTATATACATTAATGTTGATTCACGACTTCCGATACTTGAGCTTGTGAAAAGTATACGCATGCATACGCAGCAGTATATGAAACCCGATAAAAATCTGAAACCTTTTTTTACAACAACTCCACATTTGACAATTTCAAAAGGATTGACTAATCAGCAATACGAAGAAGGATGGAAATGGTTGCAGAACCATCATTTCAAATCTACATTTTATGCGTCTTCCATGAGATTGCTTAAAAGACCACCGGGAGGAAAGTACAAACTTGTAGAACAATTTGTATTTGAAAAAACAAAAATTGAAATGCATCAGGGATTGTTATTCTAAATAATTATGAATTATGAAAAAACATTTAAAACAGGATTCTTTTAAAGTTGCCATCACAAAAAAAGAAGAAAATATTCAGTATCAAAAGGGTAGAGGTGCCCAGATAAATACGCACAATAAATTTCTGAAACATCAGTATAAGCAGGATGATATTGAATCTATTGATGACTGGGAAATTCCTCCTGTAAAGACACAATATATTGAACAAAAAGCTAAAACCATAGTAAATAAAGTAGACAGTCCGGATGTAGGTATGGCATATAGTATGAATGCCTATGCGGGTTGTGAGCATGGCTGCATCTATTGTTATGCCCGAAATGTGCATGAATACTGGGGTTACAGCGCTGGTCTTGACTTTGAAAGAAAAATAATAGTAAAAACTAATGCAGCAGAAATGCTGCAAAAGCAACTGACTCATCCGAAATGGGAAGTAAAACCGATAATGATCAGCGGCAATACAGACTGCTATCAACCTGCCGAAAAACGTTATAAATTACCCAGACAGTTACTGGAAGTCTGCAATAGTTTTAATCAGCCAATTGGTATGCTTACCAAGAACGCTTTGATTACGCGGGATATAGATGTGCTACAGGAACTGGCACGTAAAAAGCTGGCAAGTATATTAATATCCGTTACCAGTTTTAATGAAGAACTACGACGCACTATGGAACCCAGAACTTCAACGGCATCGCAACGTTTGCATGCGATGGAACAATTGGCGAAAGTAGGCGTTCCGGTTGGAGTAATGCTTGGTCCGATGATACCGGGCTTAAACGATCATGAATTACAAAGAATCATGAAAGCCTCTGCTGATGCGGGTGCTACGTTTACGGCATATACTTTTATCAGACTGAATGGTGCTATAAAAGAACTATTTCATGACTGGTTGTATAAAAATATGCCCGACAGAGCAGATAAAGTATGGCATTTTATAGAAGAAAGTCACGGAGGAAAAGTGAATGATTCCAGATGGGGTCTGCGTATGAGAGGAGAAGGTCCTATTGCAAACATTATTGCACAGCAATATAAAAAATATGGAAAAATGTATGGAATGAATAAACATCCATTACATTTAAATACACAGATTTTTAAACGTCCCGGAGGCATACAGGGTACGTTGTTTTAAGCAGGAAAAGAGTGGATGCGTAAGAAGACTGACAAAAAAAAGGTCCGTAGTAGAAACTACAGACCGTCTTCGATTGCTTGCCATATGAAAAAAAACTTAAGTAACTGTTGTGGTATCAAAGATCTTCCTGTTCTTTATCGCTTTTCTCTTATCCTTGATTACAATGCAAATATAATGATGTGTACAATAATTAACAAAAAATTTTTTAACTTTTTTAATCGTTATTTTTTATAAACTTTTAATGCCTCCTCCAGCACGTCCATTGCCTGTTCTATTTTATCGGAATTTAAAACATAAGCCAGTCTTATCTCATTCTTTCCCAATCCTTTAGTAGCATAAAATCCGGGAGCGGGAGATACCATTAATGTTTTTCCGTTGTGTTCAAAACTTTCCAGCAGCCACTGGCAAAAATCTTCTGCATCTTCAATGGGTAGTTTTGCCATGGCATAAAAAGCGCCGCCGGGATTGGGGCAAAATACGCCTTCCATTTTTTGTAAACGGGAAACAAGCGTATCTCTTCTCTTTTTATATTCGGCTTTAGTTTCGTTGAAATAATCAGCCGGTAAGGTTGTTGCGGCTTCTCCCAGAATCTGCCCGAATGAAGGCGGGCTTAAGCGCGCCTGAGCAAACTTCATTACGGTGTTGTACAAATCTGCATTTTTTGTTACAAGCGCTCCAATCCTTGCGCCACAAGCGCTGTAGCGTTTACTGATGGTGTCTACCAGCACAACATTTTGCTCAGCACCCTTCAGATTCATTGCACTGAATGGTTCTGTATCGTAACAAAATTCTCTGTACGCTTCGTCGGAGAAAAGGAATAAATTATGTTTCAGAACAATTTCTTTCAATGTTTCCATTTCTTCTCTGCTGTAAACATATCCCGTTGGATTATTAGGATTGCAGATAACAATGGCTTTGGTTTTAGGCGTTATCAGTTTTTCAAAATCCGCTACAGGAGGCAACGCAAAACCATTTTCAATACTTGAAGCTACTGGAATCACTTTTACACCACCCTGTAAGGCAAAGCTGTTGTAGTTGGCATAAAATGGTTCAGGAATAATGATTTCATCGCCTTCATCGCAACAAGCCATAAAGCCAAAAGTAATAGCTTCGGATCCTCCTGTGGTAATAATGATTTGAGAATAATCTACATCAATACCTTCGCGCTGATAAAATTCAGCGAGTTTTTTTCGGTAAGATTCATTGCCCGCACTGTGCGAATATTCAACAATAGGCGAAGAAAATTCTTTCACTGCCTGAACAGCTTCTGCCGGAGTTTCAATATCCGGTTGTCCGATGTTGAGATGAAAAACTTCCAGACCTTTTGCTTTGGCTTTCTCTGCAAAAGGTACCAGTTTTCTGATAGGTGAAGCGGGTAAACTTTCGCCGCGTTTGCTGATTTGTAAAGACATAAAATTTAGATTCCTAATTTTTGTTCTATTAAATAGTTGTTTCTTTCAGATGAATTGCGTGTAATGAGTTCTCCTACAAAGCCTGCTAAAAATAATTGCATACCAATAATCATAGCAGTAAGAGATATGTAGAATAATACACTGTTAGTAAGGCTTGTATCCGGCGAAATAATTTTCATTGCCACCAGCACAAACACGATAAGAAAACCTGCAAGGAAAAACAAAGTACCCCATAAACCGAAAAAGTGCATAGGTCTTTTTCCAAATTTACTGATGAAGCTGCTGGTAAACAAATCAAGAAAACCATTTACAAATCTGCTTAATCCAAACTTAGTAACGCCATATTTTCTCGGGCGATGTTCTACTACTTTTTCACCTATTTTTCTGTAACCTGCCCATTTGGCAAGAATAGGAATGTAGCGGTGCATCTC
>JAEWWO010000036.1 GCA_023396345.1 Bacteroidota bacterium | reverse complement strand
TCACTATTGCAAGTCTGGCAGGTACCAACTTTTTTGAAGGAGGAGCAGGCTACAATGCAAGCAAATTCGGAGTTGTAGGCTTTACACAGGCTGCTATGCTTGACCTAAGAAAACACGATATTAAAGTTACGACGATTATGCCGGGCTCCGTATCCTCTCACTTCAACAACCATACGCCTTCCGAAGAAGATGCGTGGAAAATACAACCGGAAGACATTGGTCAGCTTGTACTGGATTTAATCAATATGCATCCGCGAACTTTACCAAGTAAAGTTGAAGTAAGACCTACTAAAACTAAGAATATGTAAAACTCTCAACTGAATTTTTCTCTGTAGTAATCAACTTTAAAATCGTGTACGGGACGTCTGGAGTTTTTATATAGATGTGCGTTTTGTTTATACGCAGAGGAAGTTGCCCATGCAATATTTGCACTGCCCGAAGGAGAAAGTAAAATAGTAAGTTTTACAACTCGTCCGAAAATATCTTTATCTAAAATCACTTCTTTATTCTTTCGAATTTCAGGAGTGATTTTTTGTTGTAGTATATCCACATAAAACAATTTAAAAGCATTGTTTTTTCCAAAACCGCTCGTGAAAAATATTTCGGTAATATGAGAATTTTTTATCTGTTCTATCAAATCTGTATTTAATTTAGTGCAAGTAAAGTCATTGTCTAAGTAAGTAGAATTATTTCGCTCACATTCAAGCACCGTGTCGCTTACAGCAATTTTTTTGATGTCTAAGAAGTGGAGAACTTTTTCTAAAGTTACGGGCTTTGGCAATAATTCAGGAAAGGCATCACTGAAAATTTCCCATATAGAATTTTTATTACCATAAAAGAAAGGAAGCAAAAAGTTTTCATGATGATGCGGATGAATCGTTCCCAGAATCAGTTTTTCGCTGTCCTTGGGAATCGGATATAAATCTATGTGCTGATGTTTTGTAACTATTTTCACATCCATATTTTATTTATTCACTGATGAAGAAGAAGATTTATCTATAAGCAAATAATAAATTTGTATACAAGCTACCAATCCGTTTGATATAATCAACGGCCACTTCCAGCCCAGCATAATGCCATATAGCACAAAAAATATACAGCCAATTAAATTAATTGTTCTGACTCTTTTAATTTGCTTGGGCAAAAAAGAAATCACTAAAAAAGCCATTGCTACATAACCTATAAATTCTGCGGTATCCATAATAGATGCTATTCATTTTATAAGAACAAATGTAATCTATTAATGAGTGAAATATGCTTAATTATACTTCAAAAAAAAGAGTCACATTTTTTAGAATGCGACTCTTTAAGGATATGATTGAATTATTCTATATGCTTATTTCACTAAAGTAAAAGTTCCTAAGCTGTTTACTTTTCCTGTTTCAACAGTTACGGCTGATACTGTTGTATCTCTGTAACCAGTTGTGTTATCAGCATCCATAACCAAGTTATAGGAACCAGCTTCTAAATTGATAAATCTGAAATATCCCAGACCATACTGACTGCCCGCAATTTCAGGAATAGCGCTGGCTACAGTATCGGTTCCTCTTAATGCATACACAGTGGTTTTAGCATCTGCCGGAAGCACAAAACCATTGATAGCGCCAAAGCTTGCTCTCTCAGTAACTGCATTTACTACAGGTTTTAAAATGTATTTACCATTCCCGGTTTTTACAACAGAACGTGCAGCATCAAAATCTAACCAGATTCTGTAAACACCATCAGGATCTAATGTTTCGTTGAACTTAACTTTGTAACCGCTTTGTTGAGCAGAAGGAGTAGTTAAATCGTGCGTAACACCGTCAACAACCACCGTATTGTTATCTCCTAAAACTAATCTCAATTGAGAAATATGTCCGGCAGGTAAAGCTAAAGGTTCACCCATTACTACGTGGTTTCCGTTTTTATATTTCAGTACATTTACAGGTGCTGAAAAATAATTTGACACAGGATAAGTTACCCAACTTGTTTCCGTATCTACTGCTCCGGTGTTGATTTTTACTTCTTTAATATCAAGATTAATAGCATTGTAATCGGCGGGCGCATCCGTTAAAATAAACTGAACTTTTGCCGGACCGTTTTCGTTGGTAGTATTGCTTTTTGAGCAGGAGCCTAATGCCAGTAGCCCTGCAGCAGATACAAATAAAAATAGTTTCTTCATTTTTAGTAGTATTTATTAGTTTTTAAATTTGTTATTACAAACTTCCTACGCCAACATGAAGAAATTATGAAGAAATAAACTGTATTATTTTTTTAATATTTTTCTAAGATGTAGAGTAAGGAAAGATTACACTAATGAGCGTGCCTTCGTTTTCTTTTGATTGTATCTTAATATCTATATTATGATATTGTGCTATGGATTGTACAATAGATAAACCAAGTCCGTACCCTTCTTTGTTTTTGTGTGCTTTGCTAAAACGATTAAATACGTCTTTCATTTTCTCTTCAGGAATGCCAAGTCCCGTATCTCTTATAAATACTGTGTAATGGGCGTTTTCTTTTACTTCATCAGTGATAAAAATAGAACCGTTGCGCTGATTGTATTTGATGGCATTATTAATAAGATTATAAAAGAGCTGAAAGATAAGATCTCTGTTCATTTTACTTATCACTATCTCTTTATTAACATCTGTATTTAATGTAATTTTTTCAGTGCTGATTCTGTGAGAAAGCTCATCAACCACTTCATCAATAATTTCAAAAGTTTTAATAATATCTTCTCTTATATACTGTTCGTTTTCTATACGTGAAATTAATAATAAGGAATGAACAATTTTTCTGAGCCTGCGCAACGTCATCATTAATTCTTCGAGCTTTAAATACTGTGCATCTGTCAATGATTCATCAATCATCATGTTTTCAATTTTGCTGTGCATGATGCTGATGGGCGTCATCAATTCATGAGATGCATTAGAGGTAAACTCTCTTTCTTTATCAAAAGCATAATTGATATGCGACATCAACTCTCCTACTGAATTATCAAGATATTTAAAATCGTGGGTTGAAGTTTTAACCGGAAATATATTCTCCTTAAAAGGAAATTTTCTGTTTTTTAATTTCTGCTCAATAATGGTATTGAATGGTTTTAAAACAAAACCTGTATATAAAAAATTAGTAAGTAGTGTAATCATAATCAGCAAGCCCAATATTAATGTGGCTGCTTTCTGTAAATCGCGACTGTCCTGATTGATAGAAGAAATTTTCTTGGCAACTTCCAGCATGTAATTATCCCCTTCCGAAGAAAATGTATGTCGGAGAATACGGTAATTAATCGTATCTCCGTCAATAAAAGCACGTTCAGATGTTTCATACTTATCGCCAGCAAACACACTGTCGCTGGGCACTATGGAGATATATTCATCTTTCAGCATGGTGTAACTTCCGTACTGTTCTTCTCCTTCAAGATAATACGCTATTCCATTTTGATTTATTTCTTTCAGTACCTTATCTTTTTGAGATGCAAGCGCATTGTTGGTATTTCTAAAAGCTATATCGCTCATCAGCGAAGGCACCAGCAATACAAAAAGTATCACAATCGCCAGCGAAGTAAGTGCTGAAAATAATATTAATTTAGTACGAAGTTTCAATCTTATTTTTTTACTTTATAACCTACGCCTCTTACGGTTTCTATCCAGTCAGCAGAACCATGAGCTGAAAGTTTTTTTCTGATATTCTTTATGTGCACATCAATATAATTTGAATCTGCGCTGTCATCAGCATTGTCTCCCCATAAATGATCGCTTAGTTGCATGCGTGTCAAAGGTCTGTTTTTATGCAATAATAAGTAATTCAGCAAATCAAATTCTTTTCTTGACAAATCAATTTCCTGATCTTTATAAAATACCTGACGAAATTTAGAATCAATTATAAAATCATTTATTTCTGTCCGGGTATCTTCCACTCTGTATTTTCTTCGCAGAATAGCCTGCATTCTGGATTGCAGCTCCAGCATAGAAAAAGGTTTGGGCAGATAATCATCCGCACCTAAATCCAGTCCCTTTATTCTGTCTTCTATATTTCCCCTTGCAGTAAGAATAATTACGATCACTTCTTTGTGATCTTTTCTTATTTCCTGCAACAGATAAAATCCGTCTTTATCAGGCAAACCAATATCAATCAAAATAAAATCATATTCATTTACATCACACTTATTCAACGCTTCTGCGGCGTTGTACGCAGTTTCACAAATGTAAGTCTTGTTTAAAAATGCTTCTACTTCTGCTGCCAGCGCTTTTTCATCTTCAACTATTAATACTTTCATTTGCAAAATATTTATATCATTTATTAACTATCGCTTAAAACTGATAATAAAAACTTAGTGTAACAAAAGAATGATTATCAGACAAGCCTTCTAAAACTGCATTTTTTGCCAGCAGAGAAAACTGATACTCAATTTCAGCCAGATAATTTGCTCTGCTGAAAGATATGGGTAATTTAAAATTATACGACATTAAACCAAACTTACTGAAAGATCTTTCTTCTACAGTAGTTCCGGAATTTGGATTAGGATTTCCTTTACCGGGATTGTTACCGCTTCCGATGCCTTTGCCATTATTTTTTCTTTCTGTAATATAAGTTTCATAATACTGCTGCGTGCCGGCAATAATATCAATGCCGGGTGTAACTGTAAATATAGATTTATTGTCGGGCATATAAATATCAAATCCTTTGGAGTTGCCTAAGGTGAAAAAATAATCGCTTTGTTTTCCGAAAGCATAATCAGCAGTAAGTGATGTTGAAAACAGATGCCCATAATTAATCACAGCACTTATTAAACCCGGACTGGATGCCTGTATAAACGGAGAATTTTTCGGAAAAAAAGTATGATGATAACTTACATCACCTGTAAGATTTTTGGCTATATCAAATTCATATCCTGCACCCAAACCAAAAGCAGATACTGCCAGGCTATCATTAAATAATTTATATGCTAAGCCTGTAATATAGAATCCATGCGGAAATCTTACTGAACCCGCCAGAGCTACATAAGGCATTTTTTCTGCTGCAACCTGACCATAATAATTTACGTTATTACTGTACAATACACCCAACGTAAAAGTTGTTTTCTCTTCTGTATTCTGCACTGCTGTAGTATCCGCAGAAATAGTTGTATCGGTTGAGGACAAAAGTTCCTGAAGAGAATCGGTTGATTGAGCAAAAGCATTATATGATGGAGCCGTCCACAATAAGAACATCAATATTATTATAGGATATAGATTAACTCTGTAAAATTTTATCATTTGCTACTTTATTCCTTTCCCAACCTTAGGCTTAACAACTTTTACAGGTTTGGCTTTTACAGGTTGTCCTACACGTACCGGTGTAGGTTTATTTTTAGCAGCAGGCACTACTTTAACCTTTGCTTTTCCCTGACTTTTCCCCTGCCCTTTGGGCGGAGTAACCTTTCCTTTGTTGTTGTTATCTTTATTAGATTGAGGTGTTTTTTGAGGAGGAATTGAATCGAGTGCAAAATGATATTCAGATATAGACGTACTGATATTGCCTGCAAGAATGTTTTCCGCAGAGATAGCAAATAAAATAATCAGACAATATTTCAAAAAAAACTTCATTACAATAATTGGTACGTTTATAAAACCGTATTTTACTAAATTATATAATTAAACTTCTGTAGCTCAATTCTGTTGTACAATCAAAGGTAAGGCTGTTCTATTAAAATCCTGAACTACATCTGTATTTTTTCAAAAAAGAATTGCCTGCTTTTATACAGGCAATTCCATATGTGTTCTGAGCTTTTAGGGTAGTTTGCGAACATATATTACCAAAGCAGGTTATAGCCCTTACGTCGTTGGTTTTCCTTTTGTCTTTTCTTTTTCAAAACTCTGTTTCTATTAATTTTAATACCTTATAACACAAAACTATCTGTCAATTATGAAGAAAAGATGAAGAAAAACTTTTTTAGAAATTTAATGTAATACCAATATTACAGTTAAAACCTGCTTGTGGATAATAATAATTTTCAGTTACCAAACGGCTTCCATACATGTAAGAAAAAGTATAGCCGTTATTCTCATATTTTTTATTAAAAATATTATTCAGCATTACAATAAGGTTCATTTCCTTTATCCATGAGGGTTTCACCGTATAACGCAGTCTTGCATCGAATAAATTATATGGATTAATGCTGCGCATGATATTGGAAGAGTTATCAAGATACTGCCTGCCCACATGTTTGCCTAAAACATCTATATAAAATCTATTCTTTTCAGATACCTGAAAAAACGGTTCAAAAGTAACACTCGCTCCTGCTATTGTGTTGGGAGAAAAAGCTATATCTGTATTTTCAATAGTTTCCTGTATCTGCCCTCCGTTATCATAATCATCATAATACAAGGCAATCGATTGTATTTTATTTCTGCTGAAAGTGGCATTGGCATTAAATTGCAGCCAACTTGCAGGAAGGGCACTAAAAGTAAGTTCAACACCGCTTCTGAAACTTTTATCAACATTGGTTCTTGCATAAGCTCCTACATCATTTATTTCACCTGTGAGTACCAATTGATTCTTATAATCCATATAATAGAAATTAGCTCCGGCATTTATTTTTGGCGTAGATAACTGATAGCCCAATTCATAGTCGTATAATGTTTCATGCAATGGTTTTTCTGTTTCATTCGCTTCAAAATCGTCTCTGTTGGGTTCTTTGTTGGCAACTGCAAAAGAGCCGTATATCTTACTTGTTGCATTATTATGAAATAAGTAATAACTAAGTCCCGCTTTAGGATTAAAAAAATGATAGGTGTTCAAAGATTCAATTTGCGGACTTTTTCTAAAACCATACAAATTATATTGTACGTTTCTGTATTGCAAATCTACAAAGCTGTGCAAATTTTCAGCGATAACCTGTTGCCATTTTGCATAAATATTAAAATCATTTTTATCGGCAGTTAAATCATACCATTTATAATCTGCGGGTATATTATGCATTGCCCATTTTACAAAACCATAATGGTCACCATCATACTGTGAATAAGCACCACCGATATTCACATCCGTTTTTGCCGTGCGGTAATTAGTGGAGAAAACAGCGCCGTAATAATGATTATCCAGCCACAACTGTCTTATCAAAGATGTTTCATCCAGTACTTCTCCGGGAGACTTTACAAATGGCTGTAAACCATAATCAGCATAGCTTTCATCAATCTTATATTCGTTGTAGTAGCCTCTTCCTCTTGTATAAAACAATCCGGCATTTGCCGACCATACGGAATTAAATTTATGATTTAAAAATAACTGATAATAATCCTGCTGATAATTATCGGTTTGATCATCATAGTATTTTCCGTTTTCCATTAATCCCAAAGTATTTGTTCTGCGTCCGATTTTGGTTAATGTATCAGCATAATTAAAGTTGTTGGTATTATTGGTTTCATCCAGTAGTACTCCTATTCCGTTCCATGCCTGTCCTGTTTTTTCTTTACCGGTTAATAAATTAAATTTAAGTGAAGTGTTTTCGTCAGTTGATGTCCAGCCGGCAATAAATTGTAAAGATTTTAAATCAGAAACAGCACGTTGAATATACCCGTCTGAATTAATTTTTGAGATACGTGCATCAAACTGAAAACCACCTTTTAACAGGCCGGAACCCGCACGTACCGTATGTTTCCAGGTATTATACGATCCATAGGAATTACTTACCTGAGCAAAAGGAACTTTACTTTGTTCTAAATTTGAAATATTAACCGATGCTCCAAATGAACCGGGACCATTTGTAGAGGAG
>JAEWWO010000002.1 GCA_023396345.1 Bacteroidota bacterium | reverse complement strand
GCGTTTGGCATAGATTACCGTACGTTGTTTGTTCATAACATCATCGTAATCAAGTAAACGCTTACGAATACCAAAGTTGTTTTCTTCTACTTTCTTTTGTGCGCGTTCAATAGATTTAGTAATCATATTGCTCTGAATCTGCTCGCCTTCTTTAAATCCGGCAAAGTCCATCACTATGGCAATGCGCTCGCTTCCGAACATACGCATCAAATCATCTTCCAAAGAAACATAGAATAAGGAAGAACCCGGATCGCCCTGACGTCCGGCACGACCACGCAACTGGCGGTCTACACGGCGCGATTCGTGACGTTCCGTACCAATAATTGCCAAACCTCCTGCTGCTTTTACTTCCGGAGTAAGTTTAATATCCGTACCACGACCAGCCATATTGGTAGCTATGGTTACTGCACCCGGCAAACCCGCTTCGGCTACCACCTGTGCCTCGCGTGCGTGCTGCTTGGCGTTTAATACATTGTGCGGAATTTGTTTTTGACGAAGCATTCTTGATAACAATTCACTCACCTCTACAGAAGTAGTACCCACAAGTACCGGTCTTCCGTTAGAACGCAAGTCTTCAATCATATCAATTACTGCCTTATATTTTTCCCTTTTGGTTTTGTAAATTACATCGTTCTGGTCATCTCTGATTACCGGTACATTCGTTGGAATATTTACCACATCCAGTTTATAGATTTCCCAGAATTCGCCAGCTTCTGTTTCTGCCGTACCGGTCATTCCCGCAAGCTTGTGATACATACGGAAAAAGTTCTGTAACGTAACGGTAGCGTATGTTTGCGTAGTAGCTTCTACCTTTACATTTTCCTTGGCTTCTATTGCCTGATGCAGACCGTCGGAATAACGACGGCCTTCCATAATACGCCCTGTTTGCTCGTCTACAATTTTCACCTGTCCTTCTACCACAATGTATTCATCATCTATATCGAATAAGGTATACGCTTTAAGTAATTGCTGAACTGTGTGTATACGATCGGCTTTTGTGCTGTAGTCGTCAATAAGCGCTTCTTTTTTATCGTATTTTTCTTCCGTACTTAATGCAGCATCCGTTTCCAGAGCCGAAAGTTCAATAGCAATATCGGGAAGTACAAAGAAGTTAGGATCTTCGCTCGCTCCTGTTAATGCCTGAATACCTTTATCTGTAAGCTCAACAGAATTATTTTTTTCTTCGATGTAGAAATACAATTCAGCATCGGCTTTAGGCATTTCTCTTTGTTGATTTTCAAGATAATGATTTTCGGTTTTCTGCAAAACCTGCTTCATGCCGGGTTCGCTGAGAAACTTGATAAGTGCTGTATTTTTAGGCATTCCTCTGTGTGAACGGAACAATGCCAAACCGCCGTCTGTAGGGTCTGTATTACCTTCGGCAATTTTCTTTTTAGCCTCAATCAAATATTGATTACATAGTCTGCGTTGTTCTGCAACCAGTTTTTCTATACGCGGTTTTAACTGATAAAACTGTTGAGAAGAAGTATCTTTTCCTACGGGACCTGAAATAATTAACGGTGTACGGGCGTCATCAATCAATACGCTGTCCACCTCATCCACCATCGCAAAATGATGTTTGCGCTGAACCATTTCATCTGCATTATGCACCATATTATCACGGAGATAATCAAAGCCAAATTCATTGTTGGTGCCATAGGTAATATCTGCGAGATAGGCATTTCTTCTGGCGGCTGAGTTAGGCTGATGTTTATCTATACAATCTACACGCAAACCCAACCATTCGAAAATAGGACCATTCCATTCCGCATCTCTTCGAGCAAGATAGTCGTTCACCGTAACGATATGTACACCTTCGCCAGCTAACGCATTTAAATAAGCAGGCAATGTTGATACAAGCGTTTTACCTTCACCCGTTGCCATTTCGGCAATTTTACCCTGATGCAAAACAATACCACCTATCAGCTGCACATCGTAATGCACCATGTTCCAGGTAATGGTGTTGCCTGCTGCTTCCCAACTATTCTGAAATATTGAATTATCACCGTCAATAGTGATGTATTTTTTACTTACGGCAAAATCTCTGTCCAAATCTGTCGCCTGAGAAACCATTTGCTCATTCTCCTTAAATCTGCGGGCTGTCTCTTTAACTACGGCAAAAGCTTCCGGTAAAATCTGCTCAAGTATTTCTTCTATCTTTTTATCTCTGTCTTTTTTACGCTCATCTACCTGCTGATACAAAGCGTCTCTTCCCTGAATATCAGACTCCTGCAGTTCTTCTGCCTGTTTTTTCAGTTTATCTATATCATCATTTATTTCCTGTAAATATCCTGAAATTCTTGCTTTAAATTCTATTGTTTTTCCGCGTAACTTATCATTGGATAATGACTGAAACTGATTGAAAAATTCATTTATTTTTGAAACTATGGGTTCTATCTTTTTTACATCTTTTTCTGATTTGTTTCCCCCGAATAGTTTACTTAAAAAATTGGCCATATATATTTATTATAAATTAATTCAAATAGAGTGCAAAGTTACGGTCAAAAATAATGCTAAACCATTTTATTGACAAATTGGCGGAAATTAATTATTCCTCCCTTCTATTTCCAAAAAATTATAGGTAATAGTTTTTATTTATACACAATAAAATCTACTATCCTTACAGGAAGATTTCTTTGCCAACTCCAACATAAAGCAATATTTATTAGCACATTATACAGTATTATTTTTTTCAAATTTCCACAAAACAAGAAGGATTAATAATTTATTAATATGTAGAACATATTAACTTAACATTCAAAATGAACCTTTGCAAAAATTTAATTTGTATGCGAAAGAATTTATTATTTACTTTCTTAATGAGCTTATTTTTTGGTTTTACCTCTAATGCTCAATCAGGTTTGTCAAGCATCAGAGGGATTGTTAACAGCGGCGGAAGTCCTGTTGGCAATGTATCTGTGCAGTTAAACGGAACAGGCATTGGTACTACAACTAATGCAAACGGCGAGTTCATCTTAAGAAATCTTCCGGTTCTAGAAAATTATGTTATCACCGTTTCTTCTGTTGGCTATGAAACACAGGAAATAACAGTAACCTCACCCGAAGTATCTATAGACTTAACCACTTCCGACGAAGTAATGGGCGAAGTTGTGGTAATAGGATATGGTTCTAAACGAAAAGAAGACCTCACTACTTCCGTTGCAACCATTACACTTGATGAAAAAGCTAAAGGAAGACCATCAAGTATATCTAATTTAATGCAGGGACAAATGCCGGGTGTAACTATTCAATCCGGTGGTGGTGATCCGTTAGCGGGCAGCACCATATCTATTCGCGGACGCGGTTCACGTGGAAGAGACGGAGATCCTAACTCCGGCGACGGCGTATTATTTATTGTAGACGGGGTGCCCAATGCTCCTTTTAATGTGGAAGATGTGGAATCAATAAGCGTACTTAAAGATGCTGCTTCGGCTGCAATTTATGGTGCGTATGTAGGCTCGGGAGGTGTAGTGGTGATTACAACCAAGCAAGCAAAATCAGGGAAAGTAAGAGTTAATCTGAATGTTAATAAGGGCTTTAAAACCCCTTGGAAAATACCTGAAGTTTTAAATGCAGAACAATATAATAAAGTAATGGCAGATGCGGTAAAGGCAGATCCCAGCAAAACATTGCCGGTTGTATCTGACCCGTCTAAATATCCATATGGAACTGTAACCCGCACTAACTGGTTAGATGAAATTTTCCGCACAGGCAAAATTGACCACTACGCACTTTCTCTTTCCGGTGGTTCAGATAAAATAAAAAGTTTTGCATCCGTTTCTTACGACAAAGATCAAGGCATACTTAATAACACCTATAGTGATAAACTGGGCGGCAAGTTAAATGTGGATTTTCAAATAACTGACTGGTTGAAACTCGCTGAGCGTGTAACGTATCAATACATAAATGGTCAGGGAGATATCAATACAAGTTCGCATGAAGGCGTACTGATTAATGCTGTGTTTTATCCTACTTCTGCTACCGTGTATGAACACGATAAAGATGGAAATATAGTAATGGATGAATATGGCAGACCTCTTTTTGGTGGCACTATTCCAAGATGGGCAACAGCGGAAGGTATTTCAGGATACGGAGAAATA
>JAEWWO010000358.1 GCA_023396345.1 Bacteroidota bacterium | reverse complement strand
ATGCTAAGGCTACCTGGGTAATGCCGGAACTGGTTGCAGAAGTAAAATTTGCAGAACTTACAAAAGATGATATTTTGCGACATCCTGTTTTTTTGCGTTTACGTGAAGATTTAGATGCAGAAGATTTGAATTTTGATAATGATGCAATTATAGATAGTACCGCTGAAGAAATTGCTTTACCTGTAAAAAAGGTTATTACAGAAAGAGAAAACGAAACTTCAATAACATTAAACAGGCAAAAAGTAAAGCTTACCAATCAGAATAAAATTTACTTTCCAAAAGATAATATCAGCAAAGGAGACGTAGTAGCCTATTATCAGTCAATAGCTGCTTTTATACTTCCGCATCTTAAAAACAGACCACAATCTCTCAATCGTTTTCCAAATGGAATTGATGGACTGAGTTTCTATCAAAAAGATGCAGCAGAGAGTACACCACAGTGGATAGAAACCCTACAGGTATTTTCTGAAAGCAATGAAAAATATATTGATTACATTCTTTGCAACAACAAAGCAGACTTAGCCTATCTGAATAATCTCGGTTGCATAGAAATGAACGTATGGACAAGTAATGCAAAGAACCCTGATATGCCTGATTATTTTGTGCTTGATATTGACCCGTCGGAAAACAATAGTTTCGATGAGGTAGTAGAAGTGGCTGTAACGGTAAAGAAAATGCTGGATATAGCAAAAATTGATGGTTATTGCAAAACTTCCGGAAGCTCAGGTATACATATTTACATTCCTGCAAATGCAAAATATACTTTTGATCAGGCAAAAGATTTTAGTCATGTTCTTATGCAGCTCGTACATAAGGAAATACCCGATATTACAACGTTAGAACGTAGTTTGCAGAAACGTAAAAAAAATAAGATTTATCTTGACTATCTTCAAAACAGACGCGGACAAACGTTGGCAAGCGTATACAGCATAAGACCCCGAAACGGTGCGCCTGTGTCTATACCGCTGGAATGGAACGAACTTAAAGCCGGACTTAAACCTTCTGATTTCAATATTGAAAATGCCCTCGAAAGAATAAAGGCTAAAGGAGATATTTTTAAAGCTGTTCTTGGTAAAGGACTTGATATGTTGAAAGCTATAGAAAAACTGACCGTGAATTAGTTTCATTAAACGAACAAATAAATGTTTATGTTCTTTTATTAAATATCTTCATTTCTATAATTTCTTTGCTCGTCATTATACCAGGTATCGTAGGTATATCTCGCATCATCTTCGTTTCTTGGTTTAAAGCCCATATAAATACCTCCTTCTTTATATCAGATTCGTATTTTTCTGCTTCATCTTTAGGTACACCTACACTAGTTAAAGCACCAATAATACCACCTGTTGCAGCGCCTGCTCCAGCACCGGCAAGACCGGCTGCTAACGGACCAGCAACTATTAATCCTAATCCCGGTAACAGAACGTTAGTACCAATTGCTGCAATTGCACCTACCAATGCGCCGATACCTCCTCCAATTAACGATCCTTTACCTGCATTTTCAGCTACTTTATCACCTAAGTCAGTTTCTACATCAGTATCAGTAAAGTAGCGGTTTCTTGTTTCGTCAGACATCATCACATTAATGTCTTCATCTGTATATCCTCTTTCTTTTAAGTTATTGAAAGCAACATCAGCGTCTTCTCTGTTTCTGAACACACCTGAAACATAATCGTTTCTGTATTCTGGTTTGTAGTTTCTTGAGTTTTCCATAATTTTTGTTTTTTAGTTTATTATTTAATTACAACAATATGGGTTCAATTCATATGCCACGAAAATATTTTTATATGCCAATTAACATTAATTATAATAATTAAATTTTAATATAAAATATTGTAAATCAATGAGTAACGCTATGATAAACCATTTGAATGGTTTTTAACATTTCCTGTCTATACATATAAATTTCCATCGTAATATTAATCCGGTAGTTTTAAGAGAAGTATAAGTTGATTGTTTTTACGAACAAATTTTCTATAGTTGTGTAAAACATATTCATAACCCATTAATTTACAGATAGTAGCATTATTTCAAAAAAAACTATTCACATCTGTTAAAAAGTAAAATATTTTATTGGAGAAAAGTTATTTAAAATTGCATTGCAAATGGACAGTTTTTCTACGCTTGTCTAAGTAAAAACTGATTTACACCAAAATTTGAACAAGTAAATTTAAATATAAAAGCATTATATCATGGGAATTTTTGACAAACGAGTAAACTATAAACCTTTCGAATACCCCGAAGTACTTACGTTTACAGAGGCTATTCAAAAAGCTTACTGGGTGCATACAGAAGTTGATTTTACTGCCGATGTACAGGATTTTCATTCACAATTAACCGATGTAGAAAAAAATGCCATCAAAAACAGTTTGCTGGCTATTGCTCAGATAGAAGTTGCAGTAAAAACTTTCTGGGGCAATCTGTATCATCACTTACCAAAACCCGAGCTGAATGGCTTAGGTGCAACCTTTGCAGAGTGCGAGTTTCGTCATTCTGAGGCTTATTCAAGATTGCTTGAAGTGCTGGGCTATAATCAGGAATTTGAAAAACTGATTGAAGTGCCTGTCATCAAAAGAAGAATTGATTATTTGTCCGATGTATTGAAAGGCTCCAACAGTCAGACGCATGCCGAATATGTATCCGCATTAATAATGTTTAGTTTGTTGATTGAGAATGTTTCTCTGTTCAGCCAGTTTGCTATCATCCTTTCTTTTACCCGTTTTAAAGGCTTTATTAAAAATGTTTCCAACATTATTGCCTGGACATCGGTTGATGAGCAACTGCACGCAAATGCAGGTATTTATCTTATCAACAAAATCAAACAGGAAGAGCCTACATTGATTGATGAAGTAGGAGAGCAAAGAATTTACACATTGGTAAAAGCTTCTGTGGATTTAGAAAAAGATATACTTGACTGGATATTTGAACTGGGCGAAATAGACAATATTTCTAAGGAAAATCTGCTGAACTTTATGAAATACAGAACGGATGACAGCCTTGTAAAAATAGGTATGAAACCGCAGTTTAACGTAAGCGACAGAGATTATAAGCCAATGGCGTGGTTTGAAGAAGAAGTTTTTGCCAACAGCCTTGACGACTTTTTTGCCAAACGTCCTGTGGACTACACCAAACACGACAAGAGCATTACAGCAAATGACTTGTTTTAATATACATTACTTACTAACTATTGCATAAAACCTCTAACCACTAAATTTAACTGAATTATGGTATTACAATTAGATAAAGAAACCGAAACCAAACAAATGCAGCAACAACCATTGCAAATACAATCAGAAGAAGCACCTCATATCTGGTGGCTGAATGATGAATCAGAACAAATGCTCAACAGAGGATATTTGCTGAAAGGCGAAACCGTGGAAGGAGCTATTGAAAGAATCACCAATGCCGCTGCTAAAAGACTTTTTAAGCCCGAGCTTAAAGAAGCTTTTAAAGAAATGATTTACAAAGGCTGGATTAGTTTTTCTTCTCCTGTATGGGCTAATATGGGTACGCAAAGGGGTTTGCCTATTTCGTGTTTCAATGTTTCTATACCTGACGATATTGAAAGCATTACGCACAAGTTAGGAGAGGTAATTATGCAAACAAAAATCGGCGGAGGTACATCTGGATATTTCGGTGGTTTAAGAGGAAGAGGTTCCGCTGTTACCGATAATGGTAAATCATCAGGCGCAGTT
>JAEWWO010000347.1 GCA_023396345.1 Bacteroidota bacterium | reverse complement strand
CCATAAATCCAGCTTTCTTCAATCTCTTTAGCAAAATTTTCTTTACGCGCCCAATCTGCTACTTCGCTTTCTACCGGATGCTTGTAGGCACATCTGGAATAATACAGATAAGTTTTACCAGTGCTGTCATCGAAGTATACATTCGCATCAATAATGGGATACCCCGGATCGAATATCGGTCTGTCAAACATATCGGTAAACGGACCCGTAGGTTTATCGCTCACTGCTACTCCAATGCGAAAATTCTCTAATTCATTATTGGGGTTATGTTTCCAGTTGGCACTGAAGAAAAGGAAGTATTTTCCATTTCTTTCATACACTTCTGGGGCCCAGAATGCATCTACTGTCCAGGAACTATCATGTCCGCCAGTATAAATTTTCCCTTCGTCTTTCCAGTTAACCATATCATCTGAAGAATATGTTCTGAATCCATCTTCTCCTGAGGTTCCATACATATAAAACTTTCCATCGGAAGATTTAAGTATAAACGGATCTCCAAATTTTACATTCAACGGATTGGAGAATGAATCTATTTTGTTTTCATCAGAATTCGTGCTGTTATTTCCACAAGACAAAAGGAATAAAATAAATACAGCCAAGAAACCACTCACTTTTTTTTTCATATTATCTCTTTAAATTAAAAATTAGGCTTAGAAATAGATTCCGAGGAAGGAAATCCATCGTTAATAATCGGCCAATCATCTGAACTCCAGTTTACTTTATCAAGCATCAAAGCTCTTTGGTTTACCGTTCCTATTACCGCATTGCTTGCAATCATACCGTGATACATAACCCAATCTACACCATCTTTATCAGTAATAATTTTTGAATTATGTCCTGGACCGGCAAAAGTGGAATTACGTTGTAATACAATAGAGCCATTTCCGGCATGAGCAATGTCATTACCATTTTTATCTAAATACGGACCATGTAAGCTTTTTGAGCGAGCCACTCTTACCTGATAAATACTGCTGGCTCCATCGCAGCAATTGTTTTTTGATCCAAAGAAATAATAATAACTTCCTCTTTTGTGTATTACGGTTGCTTCAAAATCACCTGCTGCTATTCTAAATTTTTTACTATAATCAGGAACTGACTTTGCATCAGCAGAAAGCTCTACTCCATAAATACCATTACCTGGATCGTTATTATAACTTCCTACAAACAAATACTTTTTACCCGCATCTTCAAAATAAAACGGATCTATACAATTTTTGCCTCCAAACTCGTCAGAATAAAACATTTTACCCTGATCAACAAACGGGCCTTCAGGTTTTGAAGCTATCGCTAGTCCAATTCCGGGATTAGGATCTGCCCAAATAGAATAGGAATAATATAAATAATATTGACCGTTGATATATTGAATATCCGGTGCCCATATACCTCCGTTTGCTTTCCACGTAGGCTTTGTAAGAAAGGCGTCTCCTACCAGAGACCAGTTTATTAAATCTTTCGATTTTACTACAGCCACTAAATGACTTTTACCATCGGTACTCCAGTAATCTTCTGTTCCATATGCATAAAAATATTCTGACTTCGGATCTTTAAAAACAGTTGGGTCTGCCAATATGGGTTTAAACACAGGATTTCTATAAAGAACTTCTTTTTCAGGTTCTTTAGGTATAGTATCTTTAGTAGATTTAGCTCCCGAGCTTTTTCCACAACTTACAAGCAGTATCATAACAATCATTATGCACACTAAACTTGTATGAATTTTAAAATTAGTTTTCATTTTGATATTTTATTATTCCTTTTTTTATCCAAATAGCATTGTAGTTATTATATGCATTCGTGCTGGTTAAGGCAATAACTGTTTTATTATCTTTAAGCAACAAAAATGAATTCCACAAGGCAGATTTATCTGTTGGAATTGGAAAAGGGTTGTCAAGAAATTTATATTCAGAAAATTTTTTATCAAAAACAATCATGTTCATATTGGAAAGATTCCATTCTTTATTCCTGTTAAAAGTGCTTTGAACAGAAAGCATAAACTCGCCTGAGTGCAACTGTCTTAAATAGGGTGCTCCGGCATACACATCCCTTTCAAAGACGTCTCTTAAAACTTTTTTTCTTTTACTGCTAACCTTATCAACCTGCTTACCATCCCAAGGTAAATCAAGAGTAATGATGGAAGGTTTAAATTCCCCTCCATCCGAGTTGTCTTCTATTGCAAAGTATAACTTTCCATCGTTTGTAATAACAGGAACGGGCATTCCATCTCTGTAACCTTTTGCGAAACTAATTACTTGAGGGTGACTGCTCCAGATATTACCATTGTCCAAAGATTGTAATACAGATATCTCCTGTTCATTACTGTTAGTGTATCTTCCTTCATTTGCAAAAACTAAATACAGCTTTCCATCGGGAAGTTGTGCAAGAGCAGGTTCCCAACATCCGTTTTCAAAATGATAATCCGCTTCGTACAAGATTTTTTCATCGCTCCAGCTATTGCCGACATCAATACTTTTTTTGATAGCGATAGAAAATTTTTTCCCTTCGTCATATTCTCCATTGCTATTTTTTGCAGGTCTTAAATTATAGGCAATAAGTAGCTCGCCGGTTTTCAATTGTATTAGTTCGGGAACTGTTGCGTTTATACTATTTCTTTTTTCAGCTATTATTTGTTTTGATGACCAGCTATTGCCCTTGTCGTTGCTATAGCTGGCATAGATGTTTCCATTGTTCTCAAATACTATCAATAGTCTTCCATCTTGCAATTCAATCATTCTGGGGTAAGAATAATATATATTTTCTGTATTCTTTTCTTCTGAATCTATTTGCATTAAGGATGATACCTCCCATTGAACATCAGGCAGGCTTGTTTTTGTGGCATTATTATTTTCATTTTGCGAAGTGTTTTTTCCGCAGTTAAACAATGAAAATAGTATCATTAATAAACTTAGAATGTTGATTTTGAAAATATTCATTTTTAATAATTTGGATTCTGTTCCAGATTAGGATTATTTAAAACTTCAATTTGAGGTATGGGTAATCTTATGTGTTTATTGACAACAAAATTATTAAAATCGGGATCACGTTGCTTTACTTTATCTACTCCTGCCTGTGTATCTAAATCGCCCCATCTCTTTAAATCTGCCCATCTAACACTTTCGCCACTCAATTCCAAAGCTCTTTCTGTTTTTAATCTGTCTCTAAAAGCATCTTTATTAGTACCAATGGAAGGATATGCAGTTGCCAAAGGACTCATACCTGCTCTGGCTCTCACTCTGTTTACATACTGATACGCATTACTGGTTTGCCCCAATTCATTTAGCACTTCTGCATACATCAATAAGATATCTGCATATCGGATAACTCTGTTATTTACTTCAGAATAATAATCCTCATTTGACCTGTAATAATCTCTGGAATATTTCTTAAACCAAGCTTCTTTATCGCCCCATTCCCAGTTTTTACCATAAGTTTTTACACCAAAATCTTCGAATGATTCTTTGTAGAATAGAGAGTGCTGGAGTCTGGGATCAATTTTACCATCTGCTGTTTTTTCTTTTTTAAATTCTTCAACAAGCCAATATCTTGCCTGACCATCAGACCAACCAATACCTCTTGGTGCAAAAAACTGTGGTCTGTTGTTTCCCATATTATTATTAACTACATCAGCATCGCCACCTGTGTTTGCATTTGAAAACTGGATTTCAAATACAGACTCTTTATTGTTTTCATTATTAGCTCTAAAATTGTCCTGATAGGCTACCAGATCGTATAAACTGCTACCTCCACCTGTGATAAAATAATCTAAAACAGTTTTGGCTTCATCCCACTTTTTTTGTTGCATTAAACATCTTGCCAGCATTCCATACGCTGAACCTTTTGTTGCTCTTCCTACATTTGGAGCATCCCATTCTTCAGGCAAATCGGCTGCGGCTTCTCTTAAATCTTTTTCTACTTGTGTCCAAACTTCGGCTAAAGTATTTTGCTGATGCTGAACGCCCGGATCTTTGGGAGTTTCTAAAACCAAAGGCATATTTTCCCATAAGATAGCTCCATAATAATAATAAAACGCTCTCAGGAATTTTGCCTGAGCCAGTATTTTTGGCTTTAAAG
>JAEWWO010000341.1 GCA_023396345.1 Bacteroidota bacterium | reverse complement strand
ATACTGCATACTGTCTAAATTCTGCGAATAAACAGCATTGACAGCAGCAAAAAATAAAGTAAACAAAAAACAAAAAATAGTACGCACGTTTGTTTGAGATTTGAAATTTCAGTAAATGTAAATATGTTTTTATATATCTGAACCCCTCTTTATAAAAATACCTGAAAAAGGGGATATAAAATTACAATAAACTAAGGATTGACTTGAGTTCAGGGCTGTTATACTTTTGCTTTGATAAATAACTAATAAAAATCAAAAAAACTAAAAAGAATTATGAAAAGACTAAAATTAACAGCAAGTTTATCTGTATTTATTATGGTTGCCTGTATGATGTTTTCAACTAATGTAAAAGCCCAGTATACTGGCGCAGGTTTATTGATTGACGTTGGAGACGGAACTGCTGTAGGTCCGCATATCAAACATTTCTTTACTAATAATAATGCACTTGAAGGATCTGTTTTGTTTGGGACCGGAGTAACAACTATTCAGGCGATGTATGGTTATCATGCAGACATTACAGGAGCTGACGGTCTTAAATGGTATGTAGGTGCAGGTCCGGCTATAAGTTTTGGTAACGGAGGAGGTTCTCTATTTTCTTTGGCTCCGATGTTAGGACTTGATTATAAAATAGGAGCTGCTCCTTTAGCACTTTCTGCTGACTGGCGTCCAAGATTTTATGTAAGTAACGGCACCTCCTTTGAGGCGGCAAGATTTGCGCTTGGCTTACGCTTTACTTTCTAAGTGTTTATTATTAACTTTTAAATAAATTTTGTCATGAAAAAAATGACTGTCTTTGCAACAGCTTGCCTTATTTTAATTGCAGGAGCCTGTTCAAAAAATGAAACGAATAACCCCCAAGGAAAAAACATTAAAATCACCGTTAGCGTTGAAGGGCTTAACTTAAATGAGCAGGATAATGCGCATGTAATAATCGCCGGCACTAACTCCAGCGGCACCGCATCGTGGAAAGTAAACGGAGAACCGAGGAATAACGAGGCTGGTTTGGCTATTTCCAAGCAGGATTTGGCTGCAGGCAATACTATTGTTATAGAATCTGTTGGGCCTTTGGTTGCTGCGAATGTAGGGTTGACAGGAGTAAACTTCGGTGATTCATTTACCATAAAATACAAAGCTGAAATTTCCGGAGAGATTAAAAACGAATTAAGCGATGTAGTAACACAACAATACCAAAAGACATTTGTATATTAATCTTAAACTTTTTGTTTCTTTTATTGTTATGTCGAATCGGAGACTGCTCAAAAGGCAGTCTCTTTGTTTTAGTCATATAAACAGAGCCGCTAAAAAACAAGAACCGCATTTTTCAATGCGGCTCTTATCCTTTTATTTTTAATAAATATTTTATAGTAATATTCTCAAAGGCTCTTCCAGCAACTCTTTCAGCGTTTGCAGGAATGCTGCACCGGCTGCACCGTCTACCACTCTGTGGTCGCAGCTAAGTGTAACTTTCATTACATTGCCAACTACAATCTGACCATCTTTTACCACAGGCTCCTGCGTAATTCCTCCCACAGCAAGAATACATGCATCAGGAGAATTAATGATTCCGGTAAACTGATCTATACCAAACATTCCCAGATTGGAAATAGTGAATGTGCTTCCTTCCCAGTCAGAAGGTTGCAGTTTCTTATCTTTTGCTTTCTGAGAAAATTCTTTTACTTCAGCAGAAATTTGTTTCAATGATTTTGTGTCAGCAAAACGAACAACAGGAACCAGTAAACCATCCGGTACAGCCACGGCAACACCAACGTTTACGTGATGATTCACTCTGATAGTTTCTCCCTGCCAGCTGCTGTTTACCGCAGGATGTTTTTTCAATGCTACAGCCACAGCTTTCAGTACGATATCGTTGAAACTGATTTTGTAATCTTTTGCGTTCTGATTTAATCTCGGACGTGCAGCAACTACATTGTCCATATCAATTGCCATAGTCAGATAGAAATGCGGAGCTGTGTATTTGCTCTCACTCAATCTGCGGGCAATAGTTTTGCGCATCTGGCTTACGGCTACTTCTTCAAACGACTCTTCACCAACAGGAGCAGCAGCTACTGCGGATGTTGTTGCAGCTTGTTTTGTTTCAGCGGCAGGTTGCGCAGCCGGCTGATAATTTTCAACATCGCTTTTTACAATTCTGCCGTTGTCTCCGCTACCCTTTACATATTTAAGATCAATACCTTTATCTTCTGCAATTTTCTTAGCCAGCGGCGAAGCAAATATTCTTCCTTCATTTACAACTTCCTGCTGTGGCTGAGCTTTTGCTTTAGGCGCATCTGCTTTTGCTTCTGTTGCAGGAGCTGCTTCTTGCTTTTCATCCTGTGGTTCTTCTGTTGCGCCTTCTCCCATATTTTTGGCAGCAGCAACTATCGCATCTACATCAGTTCCTTCTTTACCTATAATACAAAGCAGTTCTTTTACTTTAATGCTTTCGCCATCGCCCGCTCCCTGATACAATAACTTGCCATCTTTGTAACTTTCCAGTTCCATGGTAGCTTTATCAGTTTCAATATCAACAAGGATTTCACCTTTCTTTACATCATCTCCCACATTTTTTCTCCAGGCGGCAATAACGCCTTCGGTCATGGTATCGCTCAAACGGGGCATCAAAACCACTTCATCCATTTTAGAAATATCTAAACCGGATGCAGCTTTTTCTTCTTTCTTAGGTTCTTCTTTCTTCTCTTCTTTTGCAGGTGCTTCTTCTTTTTTCTCCGCAGCTTTTTCTTCTTTGGCACCACCGCCGGATGTAAGCCCGGAAATATCTTCTCCCTGTTCTCCTACTATCAACAGTAAATCATCCACAAGAATTTTTGCTCCTTCAGGACCTCCCAGATGCAGAACTGTACCATCTTTGTAACTTTCCAGTTCCATTGTAGCTTTGTCGGTTTCTATCTCAGCTAAAAGATCACCTTTCTTTACAGTATCTCCAACTTTTTTGTGCCATGCAGCAATAACTCCTTCGGTCATGGTATCGCTAAGGCGCGGCATTTTTATCACTTCAGCCATAATGTTGATTTTATTTTAATAGTAGTTCTATACAGAACCTTGTTTTAGTTTTATTTTGCGGCTCGAAATTACATCAAAATAAAGAAATAATAAAACCTTGTTGTTTAAATTTAAGCTAAACGATGTTTATTTTGTTTTTAAATTGATATAGTCTATTTGTTCCTGCAACGCTGCCGGATTGGCGGACTGTGCTTTTCTTGCCTGTTTTTGCTGCGCAATTTGCTTAAAGAAGTTGTTTACAGCGTCTTTGTAAGGAGCATAGCTTTCCGCAGCCTTATCTCTGAACGCTATAACCTCATCCACACCTCTTTTGAATTTCTCCGTATCATTTATCGCCAGCAAATAACCCATGAAATCAAAGGTATATTCTGCTTTCATATTGATATCATTCAGATTTTTGTATTGCTGATACATTTCTTCGAAATCCGCTTCTGTTTTGTTGAGCATATCCAGTCTTTCTGTTGCCATTTTCAGTTTACCTTTTGCATCTTTTTTCAGTTCAGGAAGCAAAGCCATTGCCTTGTCTCTGTCTAACACAGAAAGTCCCTGCAAAGCCGCTCCGGACACGCTGTAGGAAGAATCATTCACTGCTTCTGCAAATATGGGCAGGTATTTAGGATCGCGGGTATAGCCTAAAATATCAATTGCTGCCGCACGTGTTTGTTTGTGTTTGTCAGTTTTGGCTATTTGCTCCAGCTTAGCAAATGCGTTGGCATTCATCACCTGCGGATTCAATCCGTACAACACCATCTGACGGATTACATAGTTACTGTCGCTCATAGCCTGATTAATGATAAAATCTGCTGCTGCCGGCTGCGTAGCGTTTGCCAGCGCAAATTCTACGGCTTCTCTTCTGTCAAGAAAATTTCCCGCATATCTGTACTGAGCAATATATTCGTTTAAAGTCTTGTTTTCTTTTTTGGTAGCCAGCAAATACTTGTCTGCATCGGCATTGATTAACTCAGGCTTACCTGTTACGGGGAAAGTAAAAGTTTGTTTGGCTTTATCAACCCACACATTATGTCTGGTTTTTTTCCCGTTTACATAAATATCTATAGCTATCGGAAATTTAAAAACAGGAGCATTTTTTTGTGTTTGCTCGATAGTAACCATCGCAGAATTTACCGTTGACATATAATTGATATCAAGCTGCGGATGACCATTATTGTAAAACCACTGATTAAAAAACCAGCTCATATCTTTTCCCGTAACTTCCTCTACCGCCAATCTGAGCTGATGCGCTTCGAGCGTACCATATTTATTATCGGTAAGTACTTTGTTTAATGTTTGCGAAAATGCATCGTAGCCTATGATATGGCGCAACATATGCAAAATAGCTCCGCCTTTGTTGTAGCTTACGGCATCGAACATATCATCAGGATTGCGGTAATGAAAACGCACCAGGTCCTTGTTGAAATTATTACCCATCATATATCCCTGCACATCATTGAATCTGTGTGCATCTGCCGATTCTTTTCCGTATTTATATTCTCTCCACAAATATTCGCTGTAGTTGGCAAAACTTTCATTCATACTCAAATTGCTCCAGCTTTCGGTTGTAGCCAGATTGCCAAACCAGTGATGAAAAACTTCATGCGCAATTACATCTTCCCATCTGTTGCCATCAAGCAGTTCACGGGCATTTTGCGGTGAGGAACTTTGATGCAGCGTTGATGTTGTGTTTTCCATGGCACCGCTTACATAATCCCTGGCTGTCATCTGTGCATATTTTGCCCAGGGATATTCAACACCGGTGAGTTTAGCGTAGAAGCCGATCATTTCAGGCGTAAGTCCGAATATTTGTCTGGCATAAGGTGCATATTCTTTTTCTACATAATAATCAACGGCAATATTTTTATATTTATCTTTTACTACTGCATAATCTCCCACACCCATAAACACAAGATAGGGCGCATGCGGCTGTGTCATTTTCCATACATCGGTGCGCGTACCGTTGCTGTTTTTTTTGGATGATGTCATTAATCCGTTAGAAAGCGACACATATTTATCCGGCACAGTCATGGCAATTTCGTGTGTCATTTTCTGATTAGGTTTATCAATGGTGGGAAACCATACGCTGTTGCTTTCCGGCTCGCCCTGTGTCCATATCTGTGTGGGTTTTCCTGCTTCTGTACCTTTTGGGTTGATAAAATATAACCCTTTATCGTCTGTAATAGCCAGGCCTTTTTGGTTTGATTTGTATTCATCGGGTTTGGCGGTATAATCTACATAAATGGTGTATTCCTGATCTTTTTTATACGTTTTACCCAGATTAATTTTCAATTGTTCAGCGTCATATGTATATTTCAATGGTGTAGTTTTGCCATTGGCAAACAAGGCTACAGTTTTTATATCCATAGCTTTTGCATCGAGCATAAGGCTATCAGTCGGATAGAAATGTGGCTTTAATGTAATCCACGCTTTGCCGTAGAGATAAGATTTATCGTAATCAAAACGTACATCCAGCTTTGTGTGAACCAGATTATTGATTTTTTCCGGTGTGGCTCTGTATATTTGCCGCCAGGCGGTATCTGCCGATGAAGTTACAATGATATCTTCACGCACATCTTCAACCTGTGCCTGCAGAAGCAATGCATTAAAAACAAAGAATAAAAGAAAGAATTTTTTCATCTGTTTGTTTTTTGATTTTTATTTTATGGTCAGATAGAATCTTTGATGATTAAAATAATCATTGTTTTGTATATTTAATAATTATTTTAATCATGTCGATTTCATCACGAATTTTATTAATCGAAGTAAAAATAGGGAGTTTTACGGAATTTAAGAGTTATAGATTAAATAAGATTTTGGCATAAATGTAGGAACGCGCCACGTGGCGCGTTCCTACATTTATTTCTTCTTCATCTTATTAATCCAGATAATAGTACCGGTCACAGGCAGACTGGTAGCTATGAGACAAAAAATAAAATAGATAATCTTTGAGAACATACCGAAAATATCTCCTGTATGCAAAGGTTTTATGGAGCCTGCTATTTTTTGTCCTAAATTTTTATCGGCAAATTTATCAAGCTTTAATATGTCGCCAGAATATTGATCAATAGTGACTTTATCAGGAACAGATAGTGCAAAAA
>JAEWWO010000329.1 GCA_023396345.1 Bacteroidota bacterium | reverse complement strand
GTACACTTTTGCCCTATACAAATATGGATGTAATAGTTATGAAGAACTTTCAGAACAATCCCGATATTTCGGAGAAAGATTTAAAAATAAGATTATACACTATGATAACAATGGGTAGCGTATTCGGCGATGGAACAGACTTCAGAGATGAAGAAGCAAAGCGAAGAGCAAAAAAATATTTAGATAATGAAAATGTATGTAAGTTTTTTAGCGATCCCAAAGCATTTCTGCCTTTAAAAGTATCGGATGGATTAACTGAAGATCAGCAACTTAGTTTTTATCTGCCTGAGGATACAATTATTATTTCTGCTTTTAATTTTTCTGATAAGGAAAAGTACAGAAGCACTTTTAATAGAAACAGAATAGGTCTTAAGAATAAAAAATATATTATAAAAGATTTCCTTACGAATAATGTATTGTCAGAATGGAAACAAGACGAAGAAGAGTTTACGGTTGAGGTGAATTTAGAAGACGCTGCTCTTTTAAAGTTATACCCTGTTAATGATATTTAATAGTAATTTAATCCATCATTATACAAAAAAAGGCTATTGTTTCTATTGGTAGAATTGGGAACTTTGATATATCTTACTGATTGGTATACATATTCACTTAATTAAGTAAAAAAAATACTGATGAAAGTCAATGTCTGGAGCGAAAAGATAATAATACCTACGTATGGTACAGGTATTCCCGAAAAAAATCCTTTATTTCTTGAGAAGAGAGTTTATCAGGGAAGCAGTGGTGTAGTATATCCACATGCAGTGATTGAATCTATATCTGATGAAAAGAAAGATAAAGAATACAATGCTGTCTTTTTAGAAAATCAATATCTGAAAATAATGATTCTTCCGGAACTGGGAGGGAGGATACAACGTGCGTACGATAAAATTCAGCAGAGAGATTTTGTTTATTACAATCAGGTTATAAAGCCGGCTTTAGTAGGACTTACCGGACCCTGGATATCAGGAGGTATAGAGTTTAATTGGCCTCAGCATCACAGACCAAGCACATTTCAGCCTGTTGATTATACATTGAAATTTAATGAAGATGGTAGTGCTACGGTTTGGATAAATGAGATAGAAGTAATGTTTAGAACAAAAGGAACTGCTGGTTTTACTTTGTATCCTGATAAAGCTTACTTGGAAATAAAAGGCAAATTGTTTAACAGAACTCAGATGTCGCAAACTTTTCTATGGTGGGCAAATCCTGCTGTAAAAGTAAGCAGCCATTATCAATCTATTTTTCCGCCAGATGTATATGCTGTTTTTGATCATGGCAAACGGGATGTATCGTCTTTTCCCATAGCTAAAGGTACATACTATAAAGTTGATTATTCACCCGGAACAGACATATCAAGGTATGATACTATTCCTGTACCTACTTCTTACATGGCTATAAACTCTGAATATGATTTTATAGGATGCTATGAGCATGATATAGAAGCGGGAATGCTGCATGTAGCCGATCATCATTTTTCACCGGGCAAAAAACAGTGGACATGGGGCAAAGGAGATTTTGGCTTTACCTGGGACAGGCATCTTACAGATGAAGATGGGCCTTATATTGAACTTATGACCGGAGTATACACAGATAATCAGCCGGACTTTACATGGTTGATGCCTAACGAAGAAAAGACTTTTGAACAATACTTTATGCCGTTTGCAAATACTGGCGGAGTAAGGAATGCAACCAAGGAAGCATTGGTTAATGTGATTACAGATGATAATATTCTAACAATCAAAGTTTATACAACTGCAGTTTATGAAAATTGTAAAGTGAGTATTTATCATAAAGATGAATTAGTCGAAGAGTTTACAGCAACAATTTCTCCGAGTGAAGTGTTCAACAAACAGTATATATCAAATAAAGATGTTGTTGATTTAACTGAATGGAAATTTATTGTAAGATATAATGAAGAAGTTTTAGTACAATACCAACAGGATAAGAAAGAAGAAAAAGAAATACCATTGGCTGCAACAGCTGCTCTTTTGCCTGAAGAAATTGAATCTGTTGAAGAGCTGTACCTGAATGGTTTGCATCTGGAACAATACAGGCACGCTACATTTAATCCCATTGATTATTATGAAGAAGGGTTGAGAAGAGATCCCGGGAATGTACAATGCAATAATGCTTTAGGCTTATTGTTATTGAGGCGAGGTAAATTTAAACAGGCAGAAAACTATTTCAGAACTGCAATAAAAACTTTAACGAAAAGAAATCCTAATCCTTTTAATGGAGAACCTTATTTTAATTTAGGAGTTTGTCTTAAACTACAGGAAAATAATGACGAAGCTTATGATGCGTTTTATAAGTCTGTATGGAATGATGCATGGCAGCATGCGGGATTTTTAAAATTAGCTACAATTAAAACAGAGCAAGGAGATTATAAGCAAGCTCTTTATTTAGTTGAAAAATCTTTAGTAAGAAATTATCATAGCAATACAGCCCTACACCTAAAATCTGTGCTGTTTCGTAAATTAGGAGAAGATACAAAAGCATTAAAAATAATAGAAGAATCTCTTGAAATTGATATTTTCAACTGTGGATGTTTATTCGAAAAATATCTTTTGAACAACAATAAGAATGATCTGGAGAAATTTCGTGAATTAATGCGTAATTCTTTAAATAATTATTTAGAGTTGTCACTGGATTATGCCGCTGCAGGTTTATATAAAGAGGCTGAAATTGTTATAAAAATATATTTAGACCAAAACAAAAAAACTTTGTCTGTTCCTTATTACTATCTGGGATATTTTGTAAGCTATTTTGATGAAGAAAAAGCAAAGGAATATTTTAAT
>JAEWWO010000286.1 GCA_023396345.1 Bacteroidota bacterium | reverse complement strand
ATAAAATCTCCGATGTCTCCTGTTTTACGTCCCTGCAAACTGTCTAATCTTTTCTCCGATTGCTGGGCACGTCTTTGCTGTATATCTTCAGACAAATATTTCAGCGTTACATTCTCAGCATTTAAATTTCTGGAATTCAGATGTTCTATATAAACCGAAATTTGTTTCAACGTGCTGTCGAGCAATCTCACAGGCACTCTGATTATCATATCTGCCGATAATATTTGTTCTGTGATTTTATAGGCAGAATCTTTACTTATCTGAACTGTATTTTCTTCTATAATTCTGTTATGGATATCAGAGTTTTCAATGTATCCGCCGTTTTGCATTGCTAATGCTTCTATACCATACGTAGTTTTAACTACGTCTTTCGTACGAAAATTTACATTAGCAGTACGTATAAACTTTTTTGTGGAATCATTATTAGCTTTAGTTACAGAAGAAGTAATCATTTGAGCAAAACTATCTGTAGCTGCTTCAGTCATGTCTGCCGCAACAGATGCATCCTGAGAAATTTCCTGAGCTGCGCGCTCTTTATATGAAGAACCTGAATTACAGGAATAAAGCAAAACAGCCAACAATACAATCGCTGTAAAGAATACAGAATATTTTTTCATAAGAATTATTTTTTGTGATGAATAATAATTTACCCGGAATAATCAGATGCTATTTATTCATTTTTTTCACAAAAAGTAACCCTGCTAAATATTAAAAAATTATCTAAACTTTTTTATCAATCCGTTTCTTTGCTGAAAATCAATTTTAAGTTTTTCAAAATTATCTGCATCAATAGGTTTTACTGCATCTTCTATTATGGCTGACTGAAAGCCCAACTCCAACGCATCTATTGCTGTATAATACACACAGAAGTCAGCAGCCAAACCGCAGACATCTACAGCATCAATATTTCTGCCTTTAAGATAATCTGCCAGTCCGGTAGATTTTAATTTTCCATTGTCATAAAAACCACTGTAACTGTCAATTTCCACTTCCATACCTTTGCGAAATATAGCTTCTATTTTATTTGTATGCAGTGCTGTGGAAAATTCTGCTCCTTCCGTTGCCTGCACGCAATGGTCGGGCCATAAGGTTTGCTGTAAACCATTAAGGTCTGTTATATCATATACATTTTTTTGGTTGTGTTGCGAAGCAAAACTTTTATGATTGGCAGGATGCCAGTCTTGTGTAGCAACAACAAGATCGTATTGACTTTGTAATTGATTAATCACAGGAATAATTTTATCTCCCTCCTCAACAGCCAGGCTGCCACCGGGAAGAAAATCATTCTGTACATCTACAATTATTAATGCTTTCATGTGTTTTTGTTTTTATCAAATATAAAAAAACTGCTGCACTTATTCAGCGCAACAGTCTTAAGATAATGGAAAGATATATGATTTGAATTTTAAGGGCTCATGATTTTCCCCATAAATAAAATGGTATTAGATGTTTTTTCACTAATGATAATACCAAATGGTCTGTCACAGATGAACTCGGGAATCATAGGAGCAGATGTTACTTCAATTGCAATAGTAGTAACAGCCGCAGCTTCTGTACCTACTTCATCAATTCCTAAGTAAGTGTTTTGTTTAATAAAATCTACAAAATTGTAAGTATCGCTAATCTTTTTAAAGTTTGCATTTGTTGAAGAAAAAGCATCGGCTACTCCCATTTTATTCAGTGTTTTTTTAAGCTGATATTCTCCTGAATAAGTAAATTTAGGCAAGCCGAACTGTACCTGCTGCATCTTTGAATTTTGAAATAATTGTTTCCATGTATTCAAATTTAAAGAATTAAAAACATCAGCAATTTTTTTATTTTCATTGGGTAAAATAAAAGTTGCGGCGAATTGTCCGTTCCCATAAGGAACCTGAACGGCAGAAAAATCACTTTGTTTTGCAAGGAACATAGTGTCCTTTTTATTCATCATTTTTACAAATTTCTTTGTACCGTCTTCAGAATGGAAAGCACGATCAACTGTATTTTTTGCATCAAACTTATTTCTCCAATCGCCTTTAAAATACAATGCATTCATAATAAACATTACCGCAAGCGGATTAATTTCGCTCAATACTTTGGGTATTTTTCCATTAGTCTTATCGCTCGCCCATTGGTTTATAATATCCACATCACTTTGTACAAATGGCATGGCTGTTACGTTTGCATCGTAAAAACCTTTTGCAGTTTCCAGAAACGGAGTTTTTACCGTAAAGGTATTTTTATGCCATACCGAGTTGGCTAAAGTTAATTTTACTTTAGAATCGGCTAACGGTAATTGTGTAATTAATTTCTTGTGCGTTTCGTTAATTTCCTCCAGAGACAAATTGCTTACTTTCATTGCCTGCATCAATTCATCTTTTGTTTTTTCTTCTGCCCCGTTCAATAATATCCCCATTGCCATATGCAGACTCAACGGAGAAACAAATAAATTATCTTTCGCAGGATTGTCAGGTTGCAGATTTTTAAAGAAATCAAACGCAAAATCGGTTAAACTGTTAGAAGCATCGGTTGAAATGGTAACTGGATTTATCTGGTCGTTGTTTTGCTGAGGACCGGATGTTTTTTCGCATGATACACTCATGAGTGTCATGGACAATAGTGTAATGAAAAGCATTCGATAGAACATAAAAGCAAATTTTAGTTTAGAAAATAGTTATTATATTCTATCATACGCAGTTTTAGTTGTGAATGCTACACCTATAGTAAAAAATATATTTATTACCCTATTTTCAATAATTCCACTTCAAAAATCAAGGTGGCTCCTCCCGGAATATCTTTGCCTGCACCACTGTCGCCATAAGCTAAATCAGAAGGAATCCATAAACGCCAGTGACTGCCCTCTTTCATATGTGGAATAGCAATTTGCCATCCTTTTATTAAATGCGTTAAAGGTGCAGTAAAAGGTTGATTGCGTGCAAACGAACTATCGAAAACAATACCGTTCAGCAACGAGCCTTTGTAATGCGCTGTAACCGTATCGGTAACAGAAGGTTGCGCGCCGGTACCTTCTTTTAAAACTTCGTACTGTATACCTTCGGGCAAAACATGCACGTTAGCGTTCTCTTTATTGGCTTGCAGAAATGCTTCACCTTCCTGTTTTTGCTGATTGATTTTATTCTGCATAAATTTTTTTAATTTATCCTGTAAGCTCATGATTATTAATTTTAAACCAATTTATTATTATTTAATCAAAAAAAATATACATTTGTATAAATACTTTTATTGTAATTATGCCAACAACAAAGCAAACATATAGAAAAACTACTTTAAATACAAAAGACACTAAACCTGCTGATAATACTAAGCAGGATAAATTGCTACATGTTTCCTTGAAAAAAAATTCTGAGAGAATAATTAAAGACAATAAGGTTTCTGCTTATCGTCAATTAGTACCTTAATTTCATGTTTACGATGGTCTAAAATTGGAGATAAAAAAACGAACTGTTATTTAATAGCTAATAAGCTGGCAAATACTGATGAAATAAGAGTTCTGGCAAATGAAATTCTGAAATCATACTTATAAAAAATCCCGACTGTAAAGTAGCCGGGATTTTTTTATTTCTTTTTTATAAATTAATTTTCCGTAAAATTATTTCTGATAATGTTTAACGCAGCTCCTGCCTTAAACCATTCTATTTGCTGTGCATTGTAAGTATGGTTTACGGGGAATTGTTCTGTTGTACCATCTTTGTGATGCAATACTAAAGTCAATGGTTTTACAGGTGTAAAATCAGTAAGACCTAAAATATCAATTACATCATCTTCCAAAATTTTATCGTAATCCTCTTTATTGGCAAAAGTCAATGCCAGCATTCCCTGCTTTTTAAGATTTGTTTCGTGTATACGTGCAAAAGATTTTACCAAAACGGCTTTCACTCCCAGATGACGTGGTTCCATAGCCGCATGTTCTCTTGAAGAACCTTCTCCATAGTTTTCATCGCCCACCACAATTGTTCCAATTCCAGAAGCCTTGTATGCACGCTGTGTTGCGGGAACCGGACCATATTCTCCGGTTAATTGATTTTTTACATTATCTGTCTGATCATTGTAATAATTCACAGCACCAATCAATAAATTATTAGAGATATTGTCTAAATGTCCGCGGAACTTCAACCATGGACCTGCCATAGAAATATGATCAGTAGTACATTTTCCTTTTGCTTTAATCAACAAACGCAATCCTGTCATATCTTTTCCATTCCACGCCGGGAATGGTTCAAGTAACTGAAGACGATTGCTGTCCGGAGCTACACTAACAGTAATGCCGCTTCCATCTTCTGCGGGAGCCTGATAACCTGCATCTTCCACATCAAAACCTTTAACCGGCAATTCATCTCCGGTTGGCGGATCTAATTTTACCTGCTCTCCGTTTTCATTCAGTAATGTATCTGTTATCGGATTAAAACCAAGATCTCCTGCAATGGCTAATGCTGTTACAATTTCAGGAGAAGCTACAAAAGCGAAAGTATTAGGATTACCATCGTTTCTCTTAGCAAAGTTTCTGTTGAAAGAATGCACAATGGTATTTCTTTCTTTTTTCTCCGCTCCCATTCTGTCCCACATACCTATACAAGGTCCGCAGGCATTGGTATAAATGGTAGCTCCTACTTTCTCGTATGTATCAATAATTCCGTCTCTTTGTACAGTATATTTGATTTGCTCAGAACCCGGATTGATACCGAATTCAGCTTTGGAAACAAGATTTTTTTCTGCTATTTGTTTAGCTACCGAATGTGCACGACTTAAATCTTCGTAAGAAGAATTAGTGCAGGAACCAATTAAACCAACTTCTACTTTCAACGGCCAGTCATTTGCATGAGCCGCTTCTTTCATCTTAGAAATTGGCGTAGCCAAATCCGGCGTGAAAGGTCCGTTTACATGCGGCTCCAGTTCAGATAGATTGATTTCGTATAATTCATCAAAATATTGTTCGGGATTTGCATATACTTCTTCATCTCCTGTCAAATGTTCTTTAATTTTATTTGCCATTTCCGCAATCTCTTCTCTACCCGTGGCTTTCAGATATCTTTCCATTGATTCGTCGTAACCAAAAGTAGAAGTAGTTGCGCCAATTTCAGCTCCCATGTTACAAATAGTACCTTTACCTGTAGCACTCATAGATTTTGCACCTTCGCCAAAATATTCTACAATGGCTCCTGTTCCGCCTTTAACTGTAAGCAGTCCGGCAACTTTCAGAATGACATCTTTAGGAGCTGTCCAGCCATTTAATTTACCGGTAAGTTTTATACCTATCAGTTTAGGAAATTTAAGTTCCCACGCCAATCCTGCCATCACATCACATGCATCAGCACCACCAACGCCTATCGCTACCATTCCTAATCCTCCTGCATTTACTGTGTGAGAGTCAGTACCAATCATCATTCCGCCGGGGAAAGCATAATTTTCCAGTACAACCTGATGAATGATACCTGCACCCGGCTTCCAGAAACCAATGCCGTATTTATTAGATACCGAGCTTAAAAAGTTAAACACTTCTGCACTTTCATCATTGGCTTTTGCCAAATCCTTATCTGCACCATCTTTAGCTATAATCAGGTGATCGCAATGCACAGTAGAAGGC
>JAEWWO010000263.1 GCA_023396345.1 Bacteroidota bacterium | reverse complement strand
TCCTTCTATTCTTTTGCCTTCTGCATCGAGTGTGTACACAACGTTTTCTCCTACAAAATATTGATTGTTGCCATCAGTAATTCCTGCTAAAGTAATAATCTGTCCATCATCACTCGATGTAAAATTACCTTCTTCTTTCTCTGCCGGCATGGAAGCACCTTTTTCGCCCTGATATTTTAATTCTCGCACGAAAGTTCCGTTTTCATTCAAGGTTAAAGTAACATCTATACCCGGACAACTGGCACAGGGTAATACACCTTTGTAAGTACCATTCCAATCCACAGCATTACGACTGCTATGCGCCGCATCTGCTACAACCGTAGTATCGTTGTTGTCAATAACTGTTGCGTCCGTTGTTACTTCTTCATTTGTATTATTGCAGGCTGTAAGTGTTGCAGCTGCTAATACTGTAAATAATATTCTTTTCATATTTATATTTTATGTTGTTGTTACGCACAAATTGTATGCCATGAATGAGAATGTAATTGGTATAAGGGACATTCTCTTCTAAACGATTGTTATTGATAGGCAAAAAATACAATTTGTAAGTTCGCTTAAAATGTAGTACCTTTGCAGCCCTTAATGATGCCGTAACATCATTCCGTCGCCCCGTAAGGCGTCGACAGACTGACTGTGAGGCTATTATATTACTTAATAAAATAATAGACCTGAACAATGAAATTAACACAATTTCGCTTTGACCTCCCGTTAAATCTTATTGCACAAAATCCTGCAAAAAAGCGTGAAGACAGCCGTCTTTTAGTAGTTGACCGCAAAACCGGAAACATGGAAGACCGTACATTCCGCGATATCATCGATTATTTTGATGATAAGGATGTGTTTGTGGTTAACAACACCAAAGTATTTCCTGCACGTATGTATGGAAGAAAAGAGAAAACCGGTGCCAAGATTGAAGTATTTCTGCTAAGAGAACTTAATAAGCAAAACAGACTCTGGGATGTTATAGTAGACCCTGCAAGAAAAATACGTGTGGGTAACAAATTGTATTTTGGCGATAACGATGAGCTGGTAGCAGAAGTAATAGATAACACTACTTCGCGCGGTCGTACTATACGTTTCCTTTGGGAAGATTCAGAAGAGTCTTTCAGAAAAATGCTTGAATTTATGGGCGAAACTCCTCTGCCTAAATACATTAAACGCAAGCCTGATGAAGAAGATAAGGAGCGTTATCAAACAGTTTATGCAAAGTATGAAGGGGCAGTTGCTGCACCAACAGCCGGACTGCATTTCAGTCGTGAATTGATTAAACGTTGTGAGATTGTCGGAATCCGTTTTGCAGAACTTACACTGCATACAAGTCTGGGTACATTCAGACCTATTGAGGTTGAAGACCTGAGCAAACATAAAATGGATGCAGAATATTATAATATTCCTCAGGAATGTTGCGATATTGTAAATAAAGCTAAAGATAACGGACACAGAATTTGTTCTATCGGTACCACCACTATGCGTGCAATGGAAAGTAGTTTTACTGCTGCAAAACATTTAAAGCCGGGTGAAGGATGGACAAACACTTTCATTCATCCTCCGTATAATTTTAGTATTGCAGACAGCATGGTTACTAATTTTCATTTGCCAAAAACCAGCCTAATGATTATGGCAAGTGCATTTGCCGGATATGAACTGGCTATGGAGGCTTACAAAAAAGCCATTAAAGACAAATATCGTTTCTTTACATATGGAGATGCCATGTTGATATTGTAATGGATAAAATCTGATTAAACAAAAAGGTTGGTTTATGCCAGCCTTTTGTATTTTTACAACATGAACAGCACAGTCAGTTATAATAAAAATGTTTTTTATTTAATTATTCTTACATTCATGGTGAGATGTGTTGTTGCAGCTGCCATAGAACTGGGTAATGATGAAGTGTATTATTACACCTATGCTTTGCAGCCTGACTGGAATCATTTTGATCATCCGCCGATGGTGGGTTTGCTTATAAAATTTTTTACTTTTAATCTTACATGGCTTTCAGATTTATCAATGCGATTGGGAGCTATTGTGTGCTGTGCAATTGCAACCTGGTTAATATTTTTGTGTGGCAAACTTATACGTAATGAAAGAACCGGCTGGCTGGCAGCGTTGCTTTATAATCTGTCGGTTTACACAAGTATTATTTCGGGATTATTTATTTTACCCGATTCTCCACAGGTTGTGTTTTGGCTGGCTTCTTTGTATCTGATGCTACAATTAATTTTAAGAAAAGAAAATGTAAACCGAAACCTTTTGTGGTTAGGATTATTTATTGGTCTTACTGCAATGAGCAAAGTGCATGGGGTGTTTCTGTGGCTGGGTTTTGGTGCCTATATTTTATTTCACGACAGAAGCTGGCTTAAAAATTCCTACTTATATGTGTCTGCACTAATTACTGCCGTTGTAGTTTCACCTATTTTAATATGGAATATTCAGAATGATTTTATTACATTTCGTTTTCATGGGGAAAGGGTAGAGGTGAATACATTTGCCATCAATATCAATTATTTTTTACAGACATTTTTCGGACAGATTTTATACAACAATCCCATCAATATTGTATTGTACATTATTGCATTTGTACACCTCAGAAAAAGTAATATGCCTGTACAATTAAAAAGCTTATTGCTTTGGTTGGGATTGCCCATTATCGTTATCATAACGTTGATTTCTTTGTTCAGAGCTACGCTGCCACACTGGAGTGGTCCGGGATTCATAGCATTGATGCTACTTACAGCCTGGGTGATGGATGCCGTAATGATAAAACGGAATAACATTGCTTCTGTACTGATGAAAGTAAGCACCTCAATTATCATTATAGCAATTGTTGGCGGAGTTGCTTTAATTAATTTTTATCCCGGTACATTAAATCCAAATAAATCAAACAAAGATTACGGACGTTTTGATTTCACGCTGGATATGTACGGCTGGAAAGATTTTGGAAGAAAATTTTCAGAAATACGGAAAGAAGATATGGCGAATAATGTAATGCCATCAGATGCTGCTCTTGTTACGGAGAACTGGTTTCCTGCTGCGCATTTGTTATTCTATGTTGCGCGTGAACAGATGGATGTAAAGGCTATAGGAGAGGTGAACAGACTGCATAAATTTGCCTGGCTTAACAACAATAAGACAGATATTGCACAAGGGAGTAATGCTTATTACATAGCTTCATCTAATTTTTTTGTTGATCCGCAACCTTTGTACGGTCATTTATTTACCGATATAAAATTGCATAAAACAATTGCTTCTTACCGGTCAGGGAAAGTGTCGCGGTATTTTTTTATTTACATACTTGAAAATGCGAAAGAAAATATTGTGCTCACCAGACCCGAAATAAAACAATAATTAAAGTTATCTTTGACGATTCCTATTTATACTATGGAGCTGTTTTTAAAGTTTATAAAATTTGCTGTTGTTGGTTTCTCCGGGATGATTATTGATTTTTCCGTAACATGGTTATTTAAAGAAAAATTTAAAGCCAATAAGTATTTAGCTAATTCATTAGGCTTTATTACAGCGGCAACAAGTAATTATTTCCTCAACAGAGTCTGGACATTTAGAAGTCATCAGG
>JAEWWO010000248.1 GCA_023396345.1 Bacteroidota bacterium | reverse complement strand
GACTATTATTCATTGCCGATTTTTTGAAAAAATCTTTCGGCTCCAGGTCGTTGATGTAAAACAAATCGGTTACGGGTTTTATCCTTATATCTTCGGATATTGATAGCGAGTTTAATAGTGCCTGATTTACCAGAAAAGCATTTTGTTTGGCTTTTTTCAATTCTCTTTCTGCTTCTGAATATTTTACCTGAGCGCTTAAAACTTCTGCGCGAGCTATCACACCTTGTTGCTCCATTTTTAATGCATCGCTCAAATGTCGCTGCATGGCATCATATACTTCCTTACGCACAAAAACCGCTTGCTCAGCCAGTTTCAGCCCGAAATATCTTTCTGCAAGTTCGCTGATGAGTTCGGCTTTTTTTTGTTCTATTTCTTCTGTTGCTTCTTTTTCATAAATGAGAGCGGCGGTATTGGCAGCTTTAATTTTACCTCCGGTATATATGGGCATTTGTGCAGTAGCCATTACAGTGCCAAATTGTTTTTTTTGTAGAACTGGCTCCCAGTCTGCGTTTTGCACAGTTTGTAATCCTTCCAGCATCTTTTCTCTCACGGCTTTTGTAGATAAATTATCCGGTAAAACAGGAACCATTTTATTGGTGGCTGGGTCAGGATTGGGAACACCTGAAAATACTCCATAATTGCCCAATGTATTGTACAATGGCGCAATGGCATTTTGCACAGATGTCATGTCTAATGAAATATCTTTTTGCGTAGTTATATAACCGACGGACAAGCCAACTGTTGGGTAATAAAAGCTTTTGGCAGCTTGGGTTTCAGCTTTTTTTTCGCTCAATAAATATTCCGATTGTTTTAATGCGTGATTGTTGGCTAGCATTATATTCACTGCATCGCCAAAGGTTAAGTCACCGCCAATATTCTTCTCCTGTGCATAAGACAGATGTATGGTCATAAGTAGCATCAGCAATATGCCTGATATTTTAAAACTCTTTTGCATTCTATTATTGTAAAATTTTAATACTCATGTTAATTACTTTCTTAATTTCTCTTTCACCTATGGATGATTTTTCAAAGAAATTTTTAAACCTCATATTTATGAATTGTATGGGTATCATTACTGCAAACACGTAAATAGTTTCTTCATCTACGGTTGACAGTATTTCACCTTTTTTTACTCCTTTGTTTTTCACTTTTCTGCAAAGGTCAAATATCCTTTTGCGTTGTTCCGGATGAATATTGAAATTATAATCATGCATCAGCACAAAGAGATATTTTATTTTTTCAGGTTGCTGTTCAGCCATTTCAAACAGAGATCTTATGAGCTTTTCAAACGCATCTTTTACCGAAAGCAAAGGGTCGGAAATCAGCATGTCAAGGTTGTCCATGAGCTCGTTGAGTCCGCTAAACAACAAGTCATTTACCAGCTCGTATTTACTATGGTAAAACCGGTAGAGATAGCCTTCTGCAACTCCGGCTTTTTTGGCAATAGCTGCAATGGACGCTCCTCCGTACCCCTTTTCTACTACGAGCTTTAAGGCGGCAGACTTTATATTTTCAATCTTTGTATTATCAATTGTACGTGCCATATATTTTATTATTGAGTGAATACTCATTCATTAATGAGCGCGCAAAGTTATAGTAAAAAAATAAAAAGAAAAAAATATTATTCAAAATTATTGTCAGTCATAAGCGAATGCTTGCTACTGTGTAAGAAAGGTTTATTGCAAATGGCAAGATAAAAACTATCTTCGTTTATGTGTAATTCGGATGTGTAGCGGAACATGCTCAAGAACGAATACTTTTTCAATGTAAACTATTTTTTTTATTAATTTATATCCGTTGTTTTTATTGTTACAGTGATTCATAACTTTACATTTTATTTTTATTTTTTCTCCTTGCGAAACTTTATATATTTTTTTACGGAACTCGATATCCTTAGATGGTATATAAAATGTATCGTCAGAATTTAAAGGAATAAAACCAATTGAATATTTAAAAAGAGAAGGGGATATTCCATTCTTTTTTAAGCATTTTTTATCTGCATCGCTTATAAAAGGCTTTTCCAGATCGTAGACAACAGCATCAATTTCAAAAAAGTTTTGCTTATTATCAGAATATGATTAAGGAATAAGTTTTTTAGGCGAAGTTATAGTAATGCTTTGACCAGATATTTTGGTGAATAAATTGTTTTTTTCATTTGATGAAAAGACTGTATTGTTTGCAAATTATAAGTTTGCTTTACAAAATTTAACCGGATTATTTATACGATAGGGCTCTATTCTTTTTAAAATAAAAGAGTTCTCATCGTTAGCAATAAAATTATAGCATCGGTATTCTCCGTTGGTAATTTTTTTAAGTGCATCAGAGTTCTCTATTTTGTCATAGTAAAAGGTTATGTCGTAAGAGTTTGGTTCTTTTATATCAATGAGGATAGGTTTGTATCCAACACTGCTGCACACAACTTTTATAGGAAATGATTCCTTTTTAATTGTTATAGATTTTTTCAATGGTGTAATGGCTAAAGCTAATGTATCTTCTTTTGATGATTTTATTAATACCAAAACATTGTATAAGCTTTGGTTTTCGGAATAAAATTTTGCGTCTATATTTATATCATAATCATAATGCACATTATTGGTTAATCTTTTCTTGATTGAAAATGGCTCGATGTATTCGTATGGTTTGCCAAGTTTGTTTTCAAAATAAAAACATAACTTAGAATTACTCAATGTATACACTCCTTTTCCTGCTGTATTGGTATTTCCATTGTAATAATAAAAAGAATCTTTTCCTGTAAACTCAAAAGACTCATTATACATATTAATATCTCCCAAAATATATTTATCAAGCCATTTGCCCGTTAGTTTAATATTTTGTTGTGCAAATAAAATAGTATTGCAGAAACAGCAAATAAAAAGAATGATTAGTCTGTTTATATTCATTTTTTTTCGCTTTTTCTTCCCCCTACAACGCTCCTGTAAACTGCTTTAAGAATCGTACATCATTTTGAGAATACAATCGTAAATCGTTCACACGATATTTGAGTTGAGCTATACGTTCTACGCCCATTCCAAAGGCAAAGCCTGTATATTTTTTACTATCGATACCAAAGTTTTCCAGCACTTTAGGATGCACCATACCGCTTCCTAAAATTTCTACCCAACCCGTATGTTTACAAACCGTGCAGCCATCGCCCTGACAAATCTGACAACTGATATCCATTTCTGCACTGGGCTCGGTAAACGGAAAATAGCTTGGACGAAAGCGTACTTTCACATCTTTGCCAAACATCTCCTGCACAAAGAAATACAGTGTTTGTTTCAGGTCGGCAAAACTTACATTCTCGTCAATATACAAACCTTCTACCTGATGAAAGAAACAATGTGCACGGGCAGAGATAGTTTCATTGCGGTACACTCTTCCCGGACAAATAACTCTGATAGGCGGCTTCTGCACATCCATAACCCTGGACTGTACAGAGCTGGTATGTGTGCGCAATAGCCATGCAGGATTTTGATTTACATAAAAAGTATCCTGCATATCTCTTGCCGGATGATGTGCCGGCAGATTCATAGCCCCGAAATTGTGCCAGTCGTCTTCAATGTCAGGACCTTCGGCCAAAGCAAAGCCTAATTGCTTAAAGATAGAAACGATGCGGTTTCTGGTAAGTGTTAGCGGATGTCTTGTGCCTACTGCAACAGGACTTCCGGGCAGACTGATATCAATAGAAGAAGAGATGTTGGTACGCTCTTCAAAGCTTTCTTTTAATTGCTGATAGCGATTTTCTACAAAGGTTTTAAATTCGTTTAATGTTTGACCGAATTGTTTTTTTTGTTCATTCGGAACATTTTTCATTTCGCCCATTACACTTTTGAGAACGCCCTTTGTTCCCAGATATTTTATTCTGAAATTTTCAACGTCGTTTTTATCTTTTGCCTCAAACTGAGTAATCTCATTTTTCAGGGCATCTATCTGCTGTAAAATATTTTCCATATCAGCTGCAAAAATACTTAATTATATTTTATAAACTTTTGATTTTTGATGCTCCCGATGTTTCTGATTTTCTTACGGTGGGATTGCCGGAATATTCTATACTGCTGGCACCTGAGGCTTCCGCTTCAATAGAGCCTGTAACATTCACTCGAGCTTTAGAAGCTCCTGATGCCTGAATGTTTGCCTCATTTGCAGTAAGGTTCAGCATATCGGCATTGCTGCCTCCTTCTACATCTACTTCAAGTTTGTTTATTTTACCCGATATGTTTACATATCCTGCACCGGAGATGTCAAATGATGCTTTATTTGCAGTGAGAGGCATTGTTAGTTTTGAAGCACCCGAAACGTCGGCAGAAAAATCACTAGCTGCTGTAAAGTCATTAGTGGCGGTCATTGTTACTGCTCCGGAAATATCAATATCCCTAAGTGTTGGTAAGGTTATGTGCAGCTCTATTTTCCCTGTTCTTGATAAGCCGCCTTTTAAGCCGACAGTCAGTTCGTCGCCTTGTTGTGTTACCTGAACTTTTTCTAAATCTTCCGCTTTGCCAACAGCTTTAACAGAGTATGTATTGCCTTGTGTAATATGTACATCCAGCGC
>JAEWWO010000212.1 GCA_023396345.1 Bacteroidota bacterium | reverse complement strand
AGATTATAGAGGAGAGATTATAGATTATAGAGGATAGATGATAGTGGAAAGTTGAAAATTGAAAATGGAAAGTTGAAAGATTCGCTGCTGTCATTCTGATTCCGATAAATCGGAATGAAGAATCTAATATTAGTCGATAAAGGAATGTTCAAAGTTGAAAATGAAAAGTTGATAATTCATCATTAACCATTAATAATTAAAAAAATTAAAACTTAATATAAAAACATGGATGCACAAATACAAGCCAGAGTAGACAGTTGGTTAAATGGCAATTACGATCAGGATACAAAAAATGCTGTAAAACTTTTACAGGAAAATGAAACCGAGCTTATTGAAGCTTTCTATAAAAATCTGGAGTTTGGTACCGGAGGTCTTCGTGGTATTATGGGCGTTGGTACCAACAGAATGAATAAATATACTGTGGGCATGGCAACGCAGGGTTTTGCCAATTATCTTAAACAAACTTATGGTGATGCCGAAATAAAAGTAGCTATTGCGCACGATTGTCGCAACAACAGTCGTTTCTTCGCTGAAACTACTGCCAATGTATTTGCTGCAAACGGTATCAAAGTTTATTTGTTTGAAGATTTAAGACCTACGCCGGAATTGTCTTTTGCTATTCGTCATTTGGGTTGCAAAGCCGGTGTGGTTTGTACTGCTTCGCACAATCCAAAAGAATACAACGGCTATAAAGCTTACTGGGACGATGGTGCACAGCTTGTGGGTCCGCACGATGTAAATGTGATAAAAGAAGTTGAAAAAATTCATACCGTAGAAGATGTAAAATGGGATGGTGGCGAAGATAATATTGAAATTATCGGAAAAGAAATAGACGAAGAATATATTAAAATGCTGAAAGGTCTCAGCGTTTATCCTGAGATTATAGAAAAACAAAAAGATCTTAAAATAGTTTATACACCCATTCACGGAAGTGGAATAAAATTGGTGCCTCAGGCCTTAGAAGCATTTGGTTTCACTAATGTAACCATTGTAGAAGAGCAGGCAACACCCGATGGTGATTTCCCAACAGTGGTTTATCCCAATCCGGAAGAAGCTGAAGCTATGAGCATCGGACTGGAAAAGGCCAAACAAATTGATGCAGATATTTTATTGGGAACAGATCCTGACGCTGACCGTGTAGGCATCGCAATAAAAAATCATAAAGATGAATGGGTGTTGATGAATGGAAATCAGACGGCAGTTCTTGCATGCGCGTACATGATTGAAGCCCGCAAAGCTAAAGGTATTGCGCATCCGAACGATATGGTAATAAAAACTATCGTTACCAGTTATATGATTGATGATATTGCCAAAGCCAATGATGTAGCGTGTTACAACGTACTTACAGGATTCAAATGGATAGCTTCCATGATTAAGGAAAAAGAAGGGAAGGAACATTATATCATTGGAGGAGAAGAGAGTTTTGGTTTGATGATTGGCGATAAAATCAGAGATAAAGATGCTGTATCTGCTGTAGCTTTCTTATGCGAAATGGCTGCTGTGGAAAAAGAGAAAGGAAATACTTTGTATGATAAATTAATTGACCTGTATGTGCAGTATGGTTTTTATTACGAAAGATTAATCAGTATCACTAAAAAAGGATTAGACGGACAAAAGCAAATTGCAGATATGATGCAGCGTTACCGCGAAAATCCCCCTGTAAAAATTGCAGGCTCCAAAGTGGCGCAGTTGTTAGATTACGAAACAAGCGTAGGAAAAAATCTGTTGACAGGAGAAGCTTGGCAGATTGATTTGCCTAAGAGCAACGTATTGCAGTTTATTACAGAAGATGGTGCAAAAATTTCTGCAAGACCTTCCGGGACAGAACCTAAAATTAAATTTTATTTCAGTGTAAAAACTGATCTTCCTGCAAAGGAACAGTTTGATGAAAAATATGAATCACTGAACAAAAAAATTGATGAAATTATTGATAGCATGGAATTAAAATAAAAAATATGAATACTGAAAAACAAATTCTTGATGTGATGAATCAATCCGGTAAACCAATGAGTGCCGGACAAATTGCAGAAGCTGCTACTATTGACAGAAAAGAAGTAGATAAAGCAATGAAACAACTAAAAGATTCAGGTAAAATAGTTTCCCCCAAAAGGTGTTACTGGGAGCCTGCTTAGGAGTTGCTTTTATATTATTAAGTAAAATTATTTTTCGGAGGCTGTCTGAAAAGGTTGTGATTCTGATACCAATTGCTATCGGTATGAAGAATCTAAAATGTTTAAGTCAATTACGAAACAACCTTTTAATACAGCCTCTTTATTTATCATCTATCTGTAAGAATTTTTTAATGAGCAGGAAACTTTACAATATTTTTTTAATAGTTCTTATTGTCTGTCATTTATTTTACTGGCTTTTTGTTTATCCTAATCCCGATGAAGCATATTACTGGCAATGGGGAAGATATCCAGCTATTTCATATCATGATCATCCTGCTCTGCCTCCTTTGATTCAGGGATTATTCTACAATTGGTTTGGAAAGTCTTTGTTCGTATTACGTTTACCTGTTGTGTTAAGCACACTTTTATCTGTTTTTATTTATTCCAAAATATTGACCAATCTTGGCTTTCGTGAAAATAAAAAAGCAATTCTCTTAATTATTTTTAGTCTGCCACTTATCTTTTTGTTTACATCATTTGCGTGGCATGATCACTTAATGATAGCGATGCTTCTGTGCTCATCCTATTTTTGGTTGTGTTATTTCACAGAAAAATTTAAAGGTAATCAGGGAAGAAGTCTGGACGTATTTTCTGCATTTTTATTCTTGGGTCTGGCTGCTTTAAGTAAGTACAACGCTGTGTTTCTGGCACTAACAGTAGTTTCCACCATATCAATGAATAAAAAATTACATTCCGTATGGAAAGAGGTAAGATTTTATTTGGGAATAATTTTATGTGCTGCCATAGCATCGCCAATATTTATATGGAATATGCAGAATCAATTTGGCTCATTTGAGTTTACGCTGGCACAAAGAACTATTCAGCCGTTGCTGGAAGGAAGATTTTTTAAAGGAAATATTTTCGGCTTTCTATTAGGCACTATAGCCTTGCTCACACCTTTTATTACGTATTTCACCTCAATAAAATCTGTTCAGAAAATACAGGCAACAGATGCGTATACAGCTGTATATAAATCTTTGGCAAAGCATTTATTCTGGTGGTCTTCAGGAGTTTTTTTATTCTTGTCTTTGTTTTCAAATGTACTTTATTACTGGAACATTCCTGCATATTTATTATTGCTTCCATTAGTAGTTGAATATATAATTGAAAATTTTCCAAAGCTTACAAAATCAACTATAATATATTCCGGTGTAGTGATTATTTTAATAGTAATTCATTTTGGAGTTGTTCCGTTAACCGTTTTTGTAGGGGCAAAAGATAATGACGGTGCTTACCATTATGGATGGAAAGAAGTAAAAGAAAAAATTGTTTCACAACCGGAATACAATGAAAATATACCTTTGTTCGGCAGCTCTTACAGAGTGGCGTCATTGCTTGCTTACACGATGGATAGAAAAGATGTATTTTCTTATTCTGAAAGATTTGATCAGTTTGATTACTGGACAAAAAATATTCAATACAACCAGCCTGATGCTTTTATTTTAGCTGACGATTACAGTAAAATAGACGAAGAACTATTGCAAATATTTGAAGATATACAAGTAACTGATACTATAAAAATAAATCGGTTCGGATTTCCAGTTAAAGAATATTATCTCTATAAAGGCTCTCTGAGAAATATACACGTAAAATAAATATTCTTCTGAAAACATTGTAGATGTTTCACTATCCCCTGAAAAAGGTATAAAAATTCCTTAATAGGTGGGATTGACTCCGCCTGTATACTACTCTAATTTTGTTCCTGAATCAAAGAACAAGCAAAATGAAATTGTATGCAATTATCTTCTTTTCGTTTTTTGTGTTTGGTACTGTACAGGCACAAAAACAAAAACAGGGAAAAGTATTTACTCCGGAAACTGCCTTCGATAGTAAGGTTGCTGCCGATGCATTAGAAAAAGGTAATGCTACTATAGAAGGAGTAGTATTTGTAAAAAGAAATGATATGAGCCCCGTTGCCAGAGGAAGCAAGGCATATGGTGAAGGTGTTGAAGTAGTGCTTTTTCCTGTCACAGATTATTTTAAAGACTGGTATAAGCTACGAAAGAAAAAAGAAACCAAAATTAATCGTGTTTACATGAGCGAAGAAGCTGTGAAGTATAGCATTGCTACTAAAACAGACAGCGAGGGGAATTTTAAATTTACCAATCTAAAACCCGGAGAGTATTTTCTGCAAACTTTCGTAGGCTATTATACAGCAAAATCTGTCAATCATTATCAGGGCTCCGACTGGTATACCTCTGGTGGCACACGCTACATTACAAATTATTATGAGAGAGAAAATTATTTAATCAGTAATGGTGAGAGAATAGAAGAATTTGTAACTGTAAAAGGAGAGAACCAAACAGTAAATATAAAACTAAATAAAAAAGCTCCTGTTGGCGGAGTCATTGAATAAACAATTAAACCAATAAAAAATGAAACAAATACTTTTTACATTAACTGCATTATTTTTTCTCTATAATGCTGATGCTCAAAATGTGTATGACGAAGACCCATACAAATCTCAATCAGTAAGGATAAACTACTTTTTGCCTGCGCAAAATCCTAAGATATTGATTAAAGATGCAGATGGAAATGTACTGAACGAAATAGCCGGAAAGAACGATAAAATAAATATAGGCTTAGCTTATTACTATCGTTCTCCGCTGGCAAAAAAAATGTACTATCAGTTGGAGGGAAGGTATAACGTTATGATTAGCGATTTTGATGCAGATGGCGATGGAGAGTTTGAAGAAGGATTCAGTAATCTTTTCGATATTGAACTGGGGGTAGTGGGTGGCAGATATTTAGTTTCTAATATGCTGAGTGTACAGGTTGGTGCAAATGTGGTAATGAAAAGTTTTGATGCTGATCTTGATTTGGATACTCATGGAGATTTTAAAAAGAAAAATTCTTTCTGGTTTGCCGGTGGTCCGGTG
>JAEWWO010000150.1 GCA_023396345.1 Bacteroidota bacterium | reverse complement strand
GTATATGTCCGGGAGCATCTGCTATGATGAACTTTCTTTTTGGAGTAGTAAAGTATTTGTAAGCAACGTCAATAGTAATGCCCTGCTCGCGTTCTGCACGTAAACCGTCTGTAAGCAGCGCCAGATCTACACTTCCGTCTGCTCTTGATTTGCTGCTGCGTTCTAAGGCTTCCAGTTGGTCTACAAGAATATTTTTGCTATCGTATAATAAGCGTCCAATCAAAGTGCTTTTTCCGTCGTCAACGCTGCCCGCTGTTAAGAATCTAAGTAAATCCATCTTTTTTAATTAAGAATTAATAAGGAATAATTAATAATTATTTACTTATTTAATTTGTAATAGTTTTATTTTTTATGTAATCGAGCCTTTTCATCATTCAAATTTTTCTTCGATGAAATGATGATTGATGTCAATAGTTTAATAATCTCTTCTGCATCCTTATGTATATTTTCATATTGATTTACAGATATATAATTTGTTTCTTTTAAAATTAATAACCAATAATTAGTTTCGGCTGCTTCTTTTAAAGCAATTGAGATCTTGTTAATAAAGTCTTTTTTAGATTGTGCATATTCTGCTTCTCTTACTGAAGCTCCTATTGATGTTCCTGCACGTAGAATTTGTTTGCTTAAAACGAATTCATTTTTTTCTTTACATAAAAACTGAGTTAACTTCACAATCCTGATGGCAAAAGCTAAAGATTTTTCCTGAATAATATTTTCTTTGCTATTAACCATTATTAATTATTAACTATTAATTATTCATTACTAAAAGTATCCACTTTTCTTTCTGTCTTCCATTGCGGCTTCTGAAACCTTATCGTCAATTCTTGTTTCACCTCTTTCACTGGTTCTGGTAGCTGCTATTTCATTAATGATATCGTCAATGTCATATGCTTCTGATTCCACGGCTGCCGTACATGTCATATCGCCTACTGTGCGGTAGCGTACTTTTTTCTTTTCTATTTTATCGTTCTCATCAATCTGAATATAAGGCGATACGGCTATCAATTGTCCCTGATGTTCTATCACTTCTCTTTCGTGAGAGAAATATACGCCCGGTAATTCTATTTTTTCTTTTCTTATATAATTCCATACGTCCAATTCGGTCCAGTTGCTTATCGGGAAAACTCTTACGTTTTCACCTTTGTGAATTTTTCCGTTGTAAGTATGCCACAGTTCGGGACGTTGCAGTTTGGGATTCCATCCGCCAAAATCATCTCTTACAGAAAAAACTCTTTCTTTAGCTCTTGCTTTTTCTTCATCTCTTCTTCCGCCACCAATACAGGCATCGAATTCATATTGTTCAATGGCATCCAGCAAAGTGAATGTTTGCAATGCATTGCGGCTTGCGAATTTACCTTTGGGTTCGGCAAGTCCTTTTTCTTTGATTGTATCTTCAACCTTAGCAACAATAAGCTTTTCGCCGATTTTTTCTACCAGCTCATCTCTGAAATCCAGTGCTTCCTGAAAGTTGTGTCCTGTATCTATATGCACCAGTGGAAATGGGAATTTGCAGGGTCTGAAAGCTTTGAGAGCAAGATGCACCATTACGATTGAGTCCTTGCCACCACTGAATAAAAGTGCAGGCTTCTCAAACTGTCCGGCTACTTCTCTGAATATATGTATTGCTTCCGCTTCTAATTGTTCTAAATAATCTATATGATAACTCACTGTATTTTATTTTTAATGACTTTCTTTTTATGAAAAGACAAATATATTTAAATGCTTCTGATTGTGTTGTTTTATTTATGTACATGCAGACCGCATTCTTTTTTACTATTGTCTTCCCACCACCATCTTCCGGCTCTGAAATCTTCGCCTTCTTTAATTGCTCGTGTACAAGGGGCGCATCCTATGCTTATAAAACCTTTGTCGTGCAGTACATTGTAAGGGATATTATTTTTTTTGATATAATCCTTCACATCTTCGGTAGACCATTTATATAAAGGATGAAATTTAAAAAGATTGTGTGTTGCATCCCATTCCAGCTGCGGTAAATCTACTCTTGCTGAGGATTGCGCAGCACGCAGTCCGGTTATCCATACTTTATTGCCACTTAAAGCTTTGGTCAGCGGCTCAACTTTTCTGATTCTGCAACATTCTTTTCTCAGTTCCGGAGATTCATAAAAAGCATTGGGTCCGTTGTTGTTTACAAAATCAGCAATATGTGCTGCGTCAGGATAATATGGTTTTATTTTAGTTTTATATCTTTCGTTGGTAGAACTCCAGGTTGAATAAGTTTCATAAAACATTCTTCCTGTATCCAGCGTAAATACAGATATATCCAAATTATTATCCAGGATCATTTGTGTAATTACCTGATCTTCCATACCAAAGCTGCTGGAGAAGGTTACTTCGCCAGGAAACAACTCTGCCAGCTTGTGCAAAGATTCTATTTCATTTAGTCCGTCTAATTGATTTTGTATCTGTTCTAAGTCCTGTTGCATAATAGTCTACTAAATTAGTGGGCAAATATAAACTATAAAATTTATTAATTACAAATAATAAGAGATTAATTCATTTTTAATTAATTTTATGAAAAATTGCATAATGAAGATTTACTATCTGTCGTTTTTTCTGTCCGCCGTGCCGGGCAGAATTCAGAACACTGAACTGGCTGTATAATACATATAAAGACAACGATCAGTTTGAATTTATTTCCTTGAGTTTTGAAAAGTTTGAAGCCATAGACCGTGTAAAAGCGCAGTTTAATTTAGAATTTCCAATGCATTATGCCACTTCTGAGTACTGTAATAAACTTACTCATGGAAGCGGATATCCTACCAATATAATTCTGGATAAAGACGGAGTGGTAAGATATTTTTTGGCAGGAGGACATAGAAACGAAGGAGAAGTATTTAATTATTTTTCTGAAAAAATAATACCGCTCGTAGATGAATATATAAAAAAATAGACTTTTAGTTTTTTTATATTTCTATTCTGAAAGTAGTACCGCTGCCTGGTTCTGATTGCTTTACAAATATTTTTCCGTTGTGATATTCTTCCACAATTCTTTTGGTGAGTGCCAAACCTAATCCCCAGCCACGTTTCTTGGTAGTAAAGCCCGGTTCAAAAACTTTTTTCTGATTAGCGTAGGCAATTCCTTTTCCTGTATCGGAAATATCTATTATTACTTTATTGTCTTTTTCAAAGATATCAACGGAGACTTTACCCTTTTGGTCAATTGCGTCCAGAGCGTTTTTAAGCAGATTTTCTATCACCCATTCAAATAAGGGAGGAGAAATATGGGCAGGAATATTTTCAGACATAGTTTTTATATCAAAAGAAATTCTGCCTCCTGCAATCCGCTGTATATAAGTGACCACCTCGCTTACAGCTTTTACAATATTATGTTCTTCCAAAGGCGGCTGACTACCTATTTTTCCGAATCGGTCTGAAATAAGTTTTAATCGATTCACATCTTTTTCTATTTCATTACCTGTAGCTGCTGTGTTATCATTAGCTTTCAGTAACTCCACCCATCCGGTAAGACTTGTAAGCGGCGTGCCCAGTTGATGTGCCGTTTCTTTTGCCATACCAATCCATAATCTGTTTTGAACACTTTTGTTGGCTTGTCTTTGACTGGCAACGAGCAAAGCAATAAACAAAGCAATAACCAGTAATTGTATAATAGGGAAGAAGCGGAGTTCATTTTGCAGCATACTGTTGCTGTAAAAATATTTATTTACAATACGCGGCTCTTCACTTATTTCGAGAATAAAAGGTTCGTGCTGTTGTTTAAATTCATTTACCTTACGCACAAGATAAGTACTGTCTTTTTCAACTTTTGTTAGATCAATATTTTTAAAATTTCCTGTAGGTTTATTATGCTCATCGGTTTCAATGATAGTAATGTCATTGTTTTCTGTAGATATTTTAATGGCAAGATCCAAATCGCCGCCGGTGGTTGTATTCAATAATGTACGCTGTGCTTCTACCCAGGTTTCAACTTTTTGTTTTTCAGTCTCCGCTATTTTTGCGGAAAGATAATTTACGTAAAAAAGACTTCCCAATACAATGGCAAGACCAATGACTGCTAATACAGTTCTGGCATTGAGAAATGATTTTATCATATATACAAAGCTACATTATTCTGCTTTATAAACAGGTGTGTTGATGTCGTGATAAAAAAGGAAAGTCCATTTGTTGGTATGTCCGGTTTCCCACCATTGTTGTCTCAGCTCCATGCATTTTTTTCCGTCGTAATCATATTTGGCTACAAAACGGCTTTTCATTTGCACAAGTTGAGGCGCATCATCGGCACCGAAGAAAATCATTTCGTTGTCTTCGTCTATCCAGAATACCTGATGAAATTTAGAATGTGCGGAAGTAATATCGTAATAAATATAATCGTCAATACTGCCATCGCCATTAATCAGTTCTACGGAAGGATGGTCCTGTAAGTAAGAAAGCTCGTCCGCCTTATAAGATCTGCTTTCGCCGCTAAGTGCGTATTCGAGTTCTTTTTCCTGAATATAATATGTTGCATTCGGGAATGTCATATGTCTGTTGCCGTCTCTGTCGGTGTAGCTCATTGCGCCCACATGGTCTGTGTGTAAATGCGACATCAGCACTTTGGTAATTTCACTGGTGCTGATTTTATTTTCTCTGAGAATATTTACTATTTTATATTGATTATTTTCTACAGTTCCCACTCCTGCATCGAGTAAAATAATATCATTGGAAGTAATAACCACAAAGCTTGTAATACCTACCAGCAGACTGCCACGGTTACGCTCCGACAAATCATCTGCGTTTGTATTAAACGGAACCATTTGTTTAGATTTATCAACGGTGAATGCTCCTTCGCTTAAAGGAATAATTTTCATGTGCTTCTTTTTGTTTTGAGGTGCAAATTTACGAAGATTGAGGTTAAGAGATGAATATTACAGAAGTGTAAAGTTATTGTGACGCAAACGTATTTCATACTTTAGCTCAATAGATTAATAGATTAAATAAAATAATTGAATAAAATTATCTATTTTTATACTATTTGTTATAATAAGAATATTTAAATCCACTTATTTTGTTTATATTTGTTTAAATAAATGAAATTATGAGTACGATAGGACTTATTCCTACAGAAAAAATTACAGAGCGACTAAGATATGAAAATCCTTGGTGGATAAATAAACGGGTACATGAAGTATACAACTCCATGTCAAAACGGTTATATTTTAAACTGTTTTATCCTTATGTAATTGAAAAAAATATACGCAGGGCATTGGTACTTATGGGACCCAGAAGAGTGGGAAAAACGGTGATGTTATTTCATAGTATACAACAGTTAATTGATGATAATACTAACCCTCAAAAAATTTTTTTTATAGGGATAGATAATCCTATTTATATACACTTAAGCTTAGAGGATATTTTAATTCTTTGCAAACAGTCGCTTAATCTGAACAATTTGGATGGTTGTTATGTATTTTTTGATGAGATTCAATATCTTAAAGATTGGGAGCGTCATCTTAAAGTACTTGTTGATTCATATCCGGAAACTAAATTTATTGTTTCAGGTTCTGCTGCCGCTGCATTAAAATGGCATAGTACAGAAAGTGGTGCGGGCCGATTTACAGATTTTATGTTGCCTCCACTAACGTTTCAGGAATATATTCATTTAAAAAATATGAATCATCTTATGTATGATGGCAATATTGTATATGGCAAAAAGCAAAGGACATATTGTCTTACTCATGATATCAAAACTCTTAATAAAGAATTTGTGCATTATTTGAATTTTGGAGGTTATCCTGAAGTTGTTCTGTCCGAGAAGATTCAAACTGATATGGGACGATATGTAAAAAATGATATAGTAGATAAGGTGCTGTTGCGCGATCTGCCTAGTTTATATGGTATAAAAGATGTGCAGGAACTAAATCGTTTTTTTACTTACATCGCTTATAATACCGGTAATGAGTTTTCTTATGAAACAATGAGTAAAGAAAGTGGAATACAAAAGGATACACTTAAAAAGTACTTAGAATATTTAGAAGCGGCCTTTCTGATAAAAGTATTAAATAAGGTTGATGTGAATGCTAAGCGTTTAAAAAGAGTAACCAGTTTTAAAGTGTATTTGACAAATGCATCATTGAGGACAGCTTTATTTTCACCTGTTTCAGAAACAGACAGTGAAATGGGAAATTTAGTAGAAACAGCGGTTTTATCGCAGTGGATGCACCGTGAAAAATTAGACTTGACTTATGCGAGATGGAAAGATGGCAGGCAAGAGGGCGAGGTAGACTTGGTTTTGCTTGATGATAAAAAATATAAACCGCTATGGGGAGTAGAAATAAAATGGAGCAACCGCTATTTTGAAAAACCACAAGATTTAAAAAGTTTGATTCAGTTTTGTAAATCTAATTCTTTTGAAAAGGCTGTCGTTACTTCTATAGACCAGCTAGGAATAAAAAGTATAGATAATATTTCACTAACCTTTTTACCGGCTTCTATATATAGTTATAATATTGGCGATATTACACTGAAGACAAAACCAATACCTGAATAGCAAACATAGATAAACTTGAAATCCTATCTTATCAAAAAACCTAAGCCTAATTTTTCAATAATATTACCTGCCCAGTTTACGGCTTTGGGTATACGTTTGCCTGCGTTGATTCTTCTTGTATAAGAAAGTCTGAAATCATCATTATGACCACGATAGAGACTGCCGTCTGTCTTTCCGTTTAAATAAACTCTTTTGGTAAAATAGCTGAATGCCAGTTGCCAGCGTTCGTTGGTATATCCCATGCCGCCACGAAAACTAAAATTGGGAGAGAAGCTCCAGTGTTTGTCGTCATTAGTTTGAATAGCAGACTGACCTGCTACATATTCTTTGGTAAATCCTACATCGGCATTTAAAGTTGCAAGTCCTGATAAGTAAAAGTTTTTATCTATAACCCAAGTGTAGCCATAACC
>JAEWWO010000143.1 GCA_023396345.1 Bacteroidota bacterium | reverse complement strand
TACAAGCATACTTCTAAAATCGGTACCGGTTACAGTGCCTGTTTTAGATAGTTATCCAAGTTTAGGTTCTTATGGAATTGCACAGTGTGATGGTACTACAGGAAGTGGAATAAATGTACAATTATATAAATCATCCAATTCTGCAAATATTAGCACCTTTTCTATTGAAAAAACATCCGGACAAGGCGATTTCTATACACCTCAAACATCTAATATTTTTACCCTTGCCGATTATGGATCACATGCTTACAGACTTACAGATGAGTGTGGCAACACAAGTACTGGTAACATAGATGTTCAGCCAAACATTGATCCGGTTATTTCTGTAAGTTCCAATATATGTTTGGATATCGCAGACGTTGTTTTATCTGCAAGCGAACAAAAAAATGCTACATATGTATGGAATAAACCGGATGGTTCTACAACTACAGGAAATAGCATAACGTTAAAAACAGGGATAGATCAGCCGGGTGTTTATAAAGTGATAGCTTCTCATACTGTAGGAACTTGTACAGAGGTTAAAGAAAAAACTTTTACCGTAAACTCCTGTGATATTACGACTCCAGTTGCATACACTCAACTGTTAAAAGCAACAGTTGCCAATAAAACTGTAATACTTACATGGGCAACTGGTGTAGAATCAAACACTAAAGGTTTTGCTGTACAAAGAAGTACTAATAATAAGGACTTTTTTCAAATAGGTTTTGTAAATGCTAAAGGTGCAAATAATGAATACGACTTTACAGACTCAGATCCGATGAATGGTGTAAACTATTACCGAGTTGCTGAGCTAAGCAATAATGGCAATAATGATTATAGTAATACTGTATCAATAAACATAAATAGTAAATCACAAGATAATGTAATTCTGTATCCTAATCCGGCAACTAATCAGCTAACCGTACACGCTGATGGTCAGATAAACATATATGATATGAATGGAAGATTAATATTAACAAAAGTTGTAAACGGTAAAGCTATTATTGATATAACCCGTTTAGCTAAAGGAGCGTACGTTTTGCGTACGAAAAATAGTTCTGCTAAATTTATTAAAAATTAAAACTCCATATTTGTGTAAAGTAAACCACTTCATTTACGAAGTGGTTTACTTATATAAAAACAAACAATAAAAATTAGAAGTTAGTAACAGACAAAAGAAAAACTCTCATATTTGAGCATTTCCTTTTATGATTAATGACTTAGATTATACTTGAAAATTTTCATTTTTATGAACTAGTAAAAGTATATTATACCTGAAAAACTTATAAAGCAGTTGTATAGAAAAGCGATTACATATATTTAGTATAAACCAAAAACAAAATCCGGCGTTCTGTAGGTGTTAGTACATTCGACGTAGAATTTGATTTGCAGTATTTTCTTCTGAATGCTTTTATGGCAGCACCCGGGTCATCTATGCTGTAGCCTATTATACGCAATGCCTGTAGTTCATTAAAATCGGGAGGAACCACAATACCCGGATTATCGGTATACCAAAGTCCGAAACCATTGGCTGCTAATCTTTCCCATGGAAATAACACACTCGGATCGTTTTTGCGCGTAGGTGCAATATCGCTGTGTGCAATGAAATTTGCCGTAGGAATATTGTATTGTTTTTTCAGGTATTTAAGTAACTCAAGCAATGCATTTATTTGCGCCGGAGCAAAAGGTTCGGTTCCGTTGTTGTCGAGTTCTATACCGATAGAGGAAGAATTGATATCAGTATTGCCTCCCCAGGTGCCGTTGCCGGCATGCCAGGCGCGCAGATAATCATTCAGCATTTGAAATATAGTCCCGTTTCGGCAAATTACATAATGCGCACTAACCTGAGTTCTGGTAAGCTGAAATGTTCTGATAGTCTGGTCGCAACTGTTCTGAGCGGTGTGATGCAGAATAACAGAGTTAGGCTTTCTTAAATTAAAATTATAAGTACCTTCAAATTGTCCGAAATTTACATTTTGTAAATGCACGATGGATGGCGGACGGGCAATAATATTGGCAAGATCTTTTGCCTGACGTTCGTATTCCCAGTTTTTATTGCCATACAAAGAATCTATTCTTAAAGCTTCTCTCAACAAAAATTCCTCTTTAGCACTCAACGGCACGCGCTTTTCAATGGTTTGGTATTTAATAACCTCTTTTTCTACAACTTTAATTTCAGGAGGAGATTTTACGGTTACTACTTTGGGTGAGCAGGAGGCAATCAATAAAAATACAAAAGCAAAATATTTTAATTTATCCATTGTTAGTGATATCAGTCAATTTAAAAGTTTCTTTCACGCCAATGCCTTTTGCTGTTTGTTGCAAAGTACAGCATTCGTTTTCAGCGTCGTGTTCAAAAAATAAAACATAGTCATTTTCTAAAGCTTCCTGTAAGAAAACGCTTTTTTCCTGCGTAGATTGTAAGGGAGCTATATCATATGCGGCTACATAATTTACAGGGAGGTGGTAAGCAGATATTAAGAGATCTGCGGTAAATACAATTGTTCTGTCCATATATTTTATCATGGGCAACATCATTGCCTCTGTATGCCCGTGCACAAGTCTTAGTGATATTTTTTCTGAGAATACAGCTTGTTTGCCATCGGCAAAATCAATAAACTGTATTTTGCCATGCGTCATTAATGGCTCAAAATTCTCTTTCAGAAAAGAAGGTTTCTCTCTCGGATTGGGATTAGATGCCCATTGCCAGTGCATTTGATTGCTCCAGTATGTGGCATTTTTAAATGCAGGCATCAACTCTCCGTTTACCAAATCTACTGCGCCGCCTACATGATCAAAATGAAAATGAGTAAGGATAACATCGGTAATGTCGTCTTTCGAAAAACCATATTTGTGTAAGGATTTTTCCAGTGTATTTTCTTTATTAAGGTAATAATAACTGAAAAACTTTTGGTCCTGCTTATTGCCGATGCCGGTGTCGATTAAAATAAGCCTTTCTCCATCTTTAATAAGAAGTAAGCGCATGGCAAGCGTTACAAGATTGTTTTCGTCTGCAACTACTTTTCTGCTCCAGATAGTTTTAGGAACTACCCCGAAAATTGCTCCGCCGTCCAGTTTAAACAATTCCGTGTCAATTGAAAATAATTGCATTCACTTGTTTTTACAAACCTACAATTTAAACCTAAAAGATTAATATAATCGTGGTTTTGAAAGTAAAACTTTTGAGATTGTTTAACTTTTAGTAATAACTGAAAATAACAGAGCAGAAGATAGTTGAAAATGGAGTATCTGTAAAACTTTGTAGCAAGCTAACTCAACGAATCAACAAGTAAACAACTCAACAAAGTTTATAAGCTTCTGCTTACTTCAATCATTTTTAAGGCAGTAATGGCCGCTTCTTCTCCCTTATGGCCATGAATGCCGCCGATTCTTTCGTAAGCCTGTTGTTTATTGTTTAGTGTGAGTACGCCAAAGATAACAGGTTCATCAAGCATCAGGTTCAGTTGTTGTATGCCTTCTGTTATGTATTTGCAAACGTAATCGAAATGCGGTGTTCCGCCTTGTATTACAGCACCCAAGGTGATAAACGCATCGCATTTGGGCTGTGTACTTTTTTTATAGGCATTAATTGTAAATGGTATTTCTACTGCGCCGGGTACGGTAATTACTTTGTAGGTAATACCCGCCTGATTCAGTACGCGCAAACATCCGTTTTCCAGTTCGTTTACGATGTCGCTGTTCCATTCTGTTTTTATTATTACAACAAAGGCATCCTCAATTGAGGGGATGCCTTGTAATAAGTTGTTATTGCCTTCTGTAGCCATGATTATTTTACACTGAAATCGTTATCTACGATGTTAAGACGATAAATGTATTTGTCAGCTTCAGCACCGCGCTGAGTCTGAGGAAATTTGTTTTTCAGTTCCTGATATAAAGCTACTGCTTCGTCATTTTTACCGGTCACTTCACTTAACAAAGCTGCTCTGAACAAGTATTCACCTGCGTTTACGGCATCTTCTTCAAATGTTGCGGCTGCTTTTTTGTAGCTGGCTATCGCATCATTGTTTTGTTTTAATTCGCTTTGCGCATCGCCCAAAGCACCGTAAGCCATCATTTGAATTTGTTTGGCATCGGTTGAAAAATCTTTCAGATATTTAACGGCATTGTTGTAATCTCCGATTTTTAAATAGCTGATACCAGCATAATATTTAGCCAGATTAGAGGTTTTTCCTCCGGCAGATTTAATTACAGACAATACACCTTTAGTAGTGCCTTCTCCGTTTAATACTGCTCTGAAAGCAGCAGTATCGGTAACAGGATTGGCTACTGCACGGTCAAATATTTGTTGTGCTCCTGCCAACGCCGCCTGATCTTTTTGCTGATTAGGTTTTTGTACAAAATTGATATAGGCAAAGTATCCTACTATAGCGGCAACGATAAATAGTCCGGCGTACAATAAAATATTTTTATTCTTATTAACCCAGTTGAGTGCCTGATTTTGCTGCATGGCATATTCCTGATCTACGTTAGGCTTTTTTTCTTTTGAAGTTGCTTTAGACATTTTATTTTCTTTAAAAAACTATTTTGTTATATAAATGGGAAAACACGATACCGGGTACCGTGTTTTAAAAACATATTTTAATTATTAATAATCAATGTTAATCAACAATAAATTCGTAATTATCATCTGCATACACATCCTTCAACAGTTCATCTTCTGTCGGGAATGGACTTTCTTCAGCAAATTTTACTGATTCGTCAACGATATCAGCAATTTTTTTATCTATTGCAGCCAGTTCTTCCTCTGTAGCAATGTTTTGCTCTTTGATAGAGCTTAATACTTTTTGAATAGGATCCTGACTTTTGTATTTTTCCAGTTCTTCTTTTGTTCTGTATTTACCCGGATCAGAGATAGAGTGACCTTTGTAGCGGTAAGTTTTAATTTCCAGTAAAGTTGGTCCGCCTTTTTCTCTCGCTCTTTTCACCGCACGTGCCACCGCTTCGTGTACAGTTTCTGGTGTCATACCATCAACCATATCGCCCGGCATATCGTATGCATCAGCTAATTTGTAAATATCAGTAATGTTAGATGTTCTGGCTACAGAAGTACCC
>JAEWWO010000128.1 GCA_023396345.1 Bacteroidota bacterium | reverse complement strand
GGATTATATAATATAGTTACACCTGCTGCTTTTAGCATTTGTTTGATAAATTATTTATCTTGCAAGATAAAATAAAAAATAATTTTAGGTATAAAAATTTACAATGAATCCTTTTATTTCTATTTGTATTCCTGCTTATAAAAATAAAGCAATGCTTAAAAGATTGCTGGATTCCATTGAAACACAGAGTTTCAGAGACTTTGAAGTTATAGTTTCTGATGACAGTCCGGATGATGAATTAGAAAAACTGGTAAATACTTATTCCGATAAATTTTCTTTGGCTTATTATAAAAACCAAACTGCACTTGGTTCTCCTGCCAACTGGAATCAGGCAATTAAACCGGCAAAAGGAGAGTGGATTAAATTAATGCATCATGATGACTGGTTTGCTGATGAAAATAGTGTAAAAGTATTTGCAGATCATGCGAAGAAATCAAAGAATGCTGATTTTATTTTTTCTGCACATCAATTGTATGAAAATGATAAATTAAAATCCGTTGAAAAGATAAATAGTGTAATACAACAGCAGCTAAGAAAGAATACTTTGATTTTATTCAGCAAAAATTATATCGGACATCCCAGCACTACACTCATTAAAAATAACAGAGAATTTTGGTACGACGAGAAAATTAAATGGGTTGTAGATTTTGAATTTTATATAAGAGTACTTTCTGAAACAGATTTTATTTATATTGATGAAACCCTTATAAACATTGGGCTTGGAGCGCATCAGTTAACGAGCGAAGTTTTTAGAAACAGAAAAGTAGAAATACCGGAGAATGTTTATTTATTAAACAAATTAGGTACAAATATTCTTAAAAATATAATTGTTTATGATTATTACTGGCGCTTGTTGCGCAATTTAAAAATCAGGAATTGGAGTGAATTTGAAAACGAAACTACAGAAATAATTCCTGAAGCTTTGCAGCGCATGTTCGATGTACAAAAAAAATATTCTTTAAAAATTTTAAATAATGGATTTGTTTCAAAATTGCTCATGTCAACAACTTATTTAAAGGAGAAAAGAAAATGAAAATAGCTGTAAACTGCTGGATTTTGCGCAATAAAAATGTTGACGGCATTGGTAACTTTTGTATAGAAACCGTTCAACATCTGGCTAAGACGCATACTGAAGATGATTTCATTTTGCTGTGCGACAAAAATTTTACGGAAGATTATTTCAATTATCCGAATGTAAGCATTCATAAAATTTTACCTCCTTATCGTCATCCGTTGCTATATGTCTATTACATGGAAACAGTGGTAAAAAAGTTTCTTGACAAACAGAAACCCGACGTATTTATGGGCATTGAAGGCTTTTTAAGTTTGGGTGCAAAGACCAGACAAGTACCTGTAATTCATGATTTGAACTTTGAGCATTACCCGCAGGACTTGCCGTTCAGAAATCGTTTTTATTACAGAAGATATATGCCCAGATTTGCAAGAAAAGCGGATAGAATTGCTACAGTTTCAAACTATACAAAAAATGATATTGTTGATAAATACAGAGTTGCAGAAAGTAAGATAGACGTAGTGTATTGCGGCATAAAAGAAAAATTTCATGCATTGGATTGCGAAAAAATTGATGCTGTGCGACAAAAATATACCGACGGAAAACCTTATTTCTTCTTTGTAGGATCTATGCATCCGAGAAAAAATCTGATAAGATTAATAGTGGCTTATGATATTTTCAGAAAAAACAATCCGGCTCATCAACATAAACTTGTGCTTAGTGGAAACATTTTGTGGGATGATAAAATGTTTGATAAAGTCATTAAAGCAATCTCTTTTAAAGATGATATTATTTTTACAGGAAGAGTAAATGATGAAGACCTGAAAAATCTGCTGGGATCGGCTACCGCACTGGCTTTTGTGCCAACGTTTGAAGGCTTTGGCTTGCCGGTAGTGGAAGCTTTTCAGGCTGAAGTGCCTGTTATGTGCAGCAATGTTACATCCATGCCGGAAGTGGCTGATGGCGCGGCTTTGCTCGTAAATCCATTTGATGAAAATGATATTGCACAAGGCTTAAAAGAACTGGCAGACAGTAAATCACTAAGAGATAAATAAATTGCAAAAGGAAATATCAGAAGAAAGGATTTTAGCTGGCAAAAAACGGCTGATTTATTATATCAGACGATACAAAAAGTGACTAATCGATAACATTAATCATATCTACAAAACGTTGAGCTATGTTTTCCCAGCCAAATTGAAAATAGAATCTATGCGGCGTGACTTTATAAATGGTAGGTTTTATTTTTATTACTTCTTCGGCAAAAGTATTATAGTCTAAATCTTTTACTACAGATATTTTGTCTTCTACAATTCCTTCTGGAATTCCTAAAGCACCGTTGGCAAAAGACACGGCAGAACACCCGTAGCCTAAGGCTTCCACCAGTTTAGTTTTAATACCTCCGCCCAGCCACACAGGATTCAAAAATATTTCAGAGCCTTTAAATACCGCATGTATATCATCTACAAAACCGAGTATTTTTACGTTCTTATACTCTTTAGAAGAAATTTCCTGCGGAATGTTTTTACCACAAACCAACAAAAAACAATTTTCATCTTTCTCCAGAATAACAGGCATGGTGTGGTCCAGCAATAATTTTAATGCCATCAGATTAGGCTCATAATCAAATGTACCGTTAAACAACAAAAGGGTAGAAGATTCCGGAATATTATGTTCTGCTTTTAGTTGTTTTACCTGTTCTCTTTTTTGCTCCTCTGTCAGCGCATCATAAATCTCTGTTCCGTAGGTAAGTACAGAAGTTTTATCTTCTTTAAGTTTGTAATGCTTAATGGCATATTGCCTGTCTTCTTCTGTGATAAAAAAACTGTGGTCTGCTCTTTTGTGCACAAATTTTTCGTAGTGAAACAACATCCACCACCACCATTTTCCAATGGTTTTAAAACGAAGAGATTCTATATTATGCGAACGAATAACGAATTTAAGATTACATTGAGATTTGACAAACAAACCCAGTAAACCCATGTACGGATGCTCAATAGAGAGATGCGTAATGTTTTTCTTTTTTACCAATCTGTTTATTTTATAATAGTAAAAAAGATTGATGTAGCGGAAAAGAGAGTCTGAAAAAAATCTGAATACAGGATAGCTTACCTTTTCAGGTTTGTTTGATTTGGTTGAAACTACCGTGAGATATACCTTTTGCGAAATGTATTTATACAGCAAATAAATGGCTTTTTGCCCGCCACCCTGAGCAGGCAAAAAACTATACGGCGCTATGGACAAAAGATTAATCAACTGTAGGTTTTACTTTATTCTTTCTGAAAACAAATATAACTGCTAAAATCATAATCAGCAACAACAATGTATTACAAATAATAATCAGCATATTTCCGGTCTTAACAGAAGAAGGCTCAAACTTAAATATCAGCTCATGCTCACCTGCCGGTACAGATAAACCACGCAATACATAATTCACTTTTGCATACTCTGTTTTTTTACCGTCAATATAGGCATTCCATCCTGCCGGGTAGTATACTTCGCTCAACACCGCAAACTGATTGCTTTTTGCCGATGTTTTGTATTTAATTTCGTCATTGCTGTAACTCGTAAGCTGTATAGTAGCAGTGCTGTCAAACACAGGAACTGCGCCGGCTGCCTGTCTGAAATTTTCCTGAACAAAAGCAGTATCTTTAGGATTGAAATTGGTCAGCGCATTCATTTCAGCCGCCGCATTTGGTACAAACTGTACATTCTTCACAAACCACGCCGCACCTAATGCATCGGGGTTAGTCATTACATTTCCATCCTGACTAATGATGTATTTGGTATTCAGCATGTTTATCACACCCGGATTAATGGATCTTGCCATTTGAGCCTGTATCAAATCCTGATAAATACTAAGTTTAGCAGGATGATAACCACCGATAGAACGATGATGATAAGAAGTAATAGCATCCTGAAACGGATCTCCGTTTGCCAGATTAAATACTCTGAAATGCGGATCTTTATCCTGCAATATCTGCTGATCGTATGGCTTTGGTGTAAATTGCTGCGACTGAAGTTCGTCAGGCATCATAAAATGTTCTGCACTCATGTATTCTTTTCCTACCGCCAGTAAGTCAACAGTATTTACAACCGCTAAAATGATTAATAAAACGGTAGCTTTTAATTTATCTTTCATAAATAAATACAGCATACCTGCAATAATCAAAGCAAATAAAATTACTCTTAAAATACCCGAGAAGAACAAGCCTTTACGTGCATCCTTCAAAGCATTGATAACAGAGGATCCAACAGCTTCTCCTCCTGCCTGAGGATTGGCAAACATTTGTCGGATTTGATCATCCAGACTTGCACCATAATCATTTACAAAATAAATAACCAGTAATACACCTATTGTTCCGCCTAATGCATATAATATTTTTTTAAAATTGTTTTGTACAAAATCTTTAGGGTTTATTTCTTTATTAAACAATAAAGCCTGCAAGCTGATACCTGCCATTAAAGGAAGCGTAAGTGCCGGAATAACCAATGACATGGAGGGCGCTCTGAATTTATTGTACAAGGGAAGTATGTTGAAGAAAGTATCATTCAAACCAAAATATTTGCCCCATGCAAGTATCACACCCAGTAAAGTTGCAGCCAGTATCCACCAGCGATGTTTTACCCTAAGCACAAAACCTATTATAGCCAGCAAACAAATTATTACACCAATATACACAGGTCCTGACGTGCCTTCCAGTCCGCCCCAGTATTGTGGCAGCATTTGCGATAATTGAGACACAGCTTCGTATGGCAATCCCGCAGAAGCTAACTGTTCTGCAAACTTTTCATTTTCTGCAAAAGTGTTGGCAGAGCTTCCGCCAAATGCGTTAGGCATCATCATTTGCAACGGTTCTGCTTTGTGCATACTCCACATAAATGCATAGGAGTTATCGAGTCCGCTGGTATGTTCTATTTCCTTAGCCTGACCCTGTTCGCCAATTTCCAGAGCTTTTCCGCCACGCATGGTGTATTTAGAATATTCCGCAGTCGTAAGT
>JAEWWO010000088.1 GCA_023396345.1 Bacteroidota bacterium | reverse complement strand
GTATGCAAAAGCCGGTGATAGCATTGAGTACAGAATCAGTATCGATAGTTTGATTTCTAAACAATTGGTTGCACCAAACGATCCTATTTTTAGTGCAGGCGGATTTGTAAAAGGTAAAATGAGCGTACTGGATGTATTCACTACTGAAGATTCTGCAAAAGCCGACTTTGACAAAGAAGTAAAACTGTTTGAGCAAAAAGAAGAAGCACGCAAGAAAACTGCCATAGTTGATGAGACTAAAGCTGTAGAAAAATATATCAGCGATAATAAATTTAAAGCCACTAAAACTCCTAAAGGTGCATTTGTGCAGATTGAAAGAGAAGGAAGCGGTCCTAAATTAGATTCAGGTAAGGTAGCTGTTGTAAAATACAAAGGCTATACTTTTGACGGTACTGTATTTGATCATAATATGGATACTACAGGCGGCAAGTCTACACAACCTCTTGAAGTATTGATTGGAAGCGGACAATCTATAGAAGGCTTTGAAGATGGTCTTAGATCATTCAGCAAAGGCAGCAAAGGAAAAATATTCATTCCCGCAACCTTAGGTTACGGTAAAAGAGCTATGCCGGGTCTGGCTGCTAATTCAAATCTTGTGTTTGATATTGAAGTGTTGGATGTAAAAGATGCACCGGCGACTTCTGCTAATAACACGCCTCAACTTACTCCGGAACAAATGCAGGCGTTGCAGGAGCAAATGCAACAACAACAGCAAAAAGGTTCTGCACAACCCGGACACGAAGGACATAACCATCCTTAATACAGATTATTCTTTAAACTTTATACAATCGGTTGATTCTAAACAGAGTCAACCGATTTCTTTTGTATGTTAATTTTATAATTGTGTGTATGAATTATTAAAAATTACACTATTTTTGCTTTAATATATTAATGGATGAATAAATTTTTACGTATACCATTTTTTATTGTCTTTTTAGTTTTGTTTATTGCTTTCATAGGAAGTACAAACAGAGCAATGGCTGCTGCGCCTCCGTTTACGGAGTCGGTTTTTGAGTATGCACCCAATACCAATATCGTAAAATGTTATCCAAATCCTGCAGTATCTTATATCAATTTCAATTTTGATAATTCAATAGTTAATTCTAAAAACAGACTTGTTATATACAGTTTTACCGGCAAAAAAATGACTGAAGTGCGTGTAAGCAGTTCTTTATTAAGAGTTGATTTAGCATCCTATTTTCGTGGTGTGTACATGTATCAGGTTTTGGATACAAATGGTAAATCATTGGACAATGGCAAGTTTCAAATCGTGAAGTAAATACATTACTTCACATATTTTTTTAATATAGATTATGTCGTTAATTAAAAGTATTTCCGGCTTTAGAGGAACAATAGGTGGGAAGCCGGAAGAAAATCTTACCCCTTTAGATATCGTAAAATTTTCCGCAGCATATGCCAACTGGATCAAAGAAAATGCCTCAGCAGGCTACGCAAAAGTTGTTGTGGGCAGAGACGGAAGAATGAGCGGAGAAATGGTGCAGAACATAGTAGTAAGCACATTAACAGCTATGGGAATAGATGTTATAAACGTTGGTCTCAGCACAACTCCTACAGTTGAAATGGCGGTTGTATTTGAAGAAGCTGACGGTGGTATTATACTCACTGCAAGCCACAACCCTAAAGAATGGAATGCGCTGAAACTGTTGAATAATAAAGGAGAATTTATCAGCAGTGAAGACGGTAAAAAAATTCTGGAAAATGCAGCTAAGGAAGAGTTTGAATTTTCTACAGTTGATAAATTGGGAAAAATTACTTTCAATGATGATGCTTTACAGAAACACATTGAAGCAATCCTGAATTATCCTTTGGTAAATAAAGAAGCAATAGCATCTAAAGATTTTAAAATTGTAATAGATGCCATTAATAGTTCCGGAGCTATAGCTGTTCCCGAGTTGCTTGTGAAACTGGGATTGAAAGAAGAAAATATTATTGTTTTAAACAAAGAAATTACCGGCAATTTTGCGCACAACCCTGAACCTCTTCCACAACATTTAACGGAGCTGTGCAATGAAGTAGTAAAGCAAAAAGCACACTTAGGTATTGCTGTTGATCCGGATGTTGACAGACTTTGTTTTGTAAATGATGATGGCACATTGTTCGGAGAAGAATACACACTCGTAGCGGTAGCAGACTATGTACTTAAACATCGCAATGGTGGCAATACAGTCAGCAATATGTCTTCTACCCGTGCTTTAAGAGACGTTACCGAAGCACGTGGCGGCACTTATACTCCCAGTGCTGTTGGTGAGGTAAACGTAGTAAATAAAATGAAGGAAACAAATGCAGTAATCGGTGGCGAAGGCAACGGTGGTGTTATTGTTCCTGATTTGCATTACGGAAGAGACGCACTTATCGGCATTGCTTTATTCCTTTCGCATCTGGCAGAACAAAATGTTTCTGTGAAAAAACTGAGAGCTTCTTATCCAAGCTATTTCATCAGCAAGAATAAAATTACTCTTGAAAACGGAGTAGATGTACTTCAGATTTTTGATAAGATAAAAGACAATTATAAAAACAATCCGGTAAATACGGAAGACGGATTAAAGATTGAATTTGATAAAGACTGGGTGCATTTACGCACAAGCAATACAGAGCCGATTATTAGAATTTATTCTGAAAGTAGTTTTGAAACCACAGCAGAAAATATTGCTAAAAAAATAATGAACGATATCAGGGAACTGATGTAATTTTAAAAATATTACTTTTGACGAAAGGAGAAATTATTGAATTTCTCCTTTTTTTATACCTGTATAATAATCTGAAAATCAACATTTAACAAAAGATAATCATTCTAAACGAGTGTTTGGTATCTTTTTAGTATTGAAATGAATATCATTTAAAATTAAAACAAAAACTATGGCAACTAAAAAAGCAGCTGCTAAAAAAAGCAGCACTAAAAAAAGTCCGGCAATGGAAAATTCCATATTTCATAAATTTTTTCTTGACTCATTAAAAGACCTTTACTGGGCAGAAAATAATCTTTTGAAAGCATTGGTAAAAATGAAAAAAGCTGCAACCAGCAAACAATTAGCTGCGGCATTTGAGCAACATCATGGACAAACACAACAGCATGTTGAGAAATTAAAACAGGTATTTGAACTGTTAGGTAAAAAAGCATCCGGTGTTAAGTGTGATGCAATGGCTGGAATTATTGAAGAAGGCAAAGGTGTGATTGAAGACACTAAAACAGACACTATGACAAGAGATGCCGCATTGATATTAGCAGCTCAAAAAGCAGAACACTACGAGATTGCTTCTTACGGTACATTGCGTGTATTCGCCAATCATATGGGTCATACACAAGTAAGCGACATACTTAGCGGCATACTGGAAGAAGAAAAAGCGTGTGATGTGTCTTTAACTGAATTAGCAGAAGGCTTTATCAACGAAGAAGCTTCAGAAGAATAAACATATTTGTATTATTTAAATGTGGTTGCTGATTTGCATAAAGTCAGCAACCATTTTTTTGTATGAAAGTAAATTCTTTTACTTTTGCAATCTTATGACAGGCAATAGAATATACTTAGACAACGCAGCAACCACACAATTGGATCCACAGGTTTTAGAGGCTATGATGCCTTATCTGAA
>JAEWWO010000409.1 GCA_023396345.1 Bacteroidota bacterium | reverse complement strand
TGTAGAGGAGCCTGCTCCGCGTTGCAGTTGAATAGAGTTTACGCTGGATGCCAGATCTGCAAAGTTCACATATACCACTAACTGCGATTCAGGATCATTCACCGGAATACCATTTAATGTATAATTTGTGCGGGTGAGATCTGTACCTCTTATGCGCATACCTGTATAGCCCACTCCCAAACCATCATCGGAGCTCACCACAACGGATGGCGCCTGATTAAAGAAATACGGAAGATTCTGACCTAAGTTTTCAGAAGCTATGTGCTTTTCTGAAATGTTGGTAACTGCAAATGGTGTTCTTGCATTTACACGTATACTGCGTACCTCAACAGGAGTGAGGATTTCAACAGTATCTGTGACTGTTTGCGCCTGTGAAAAACACATGCATAACATGAATAAACCGACAGAAAAAATTTTGTACATTGTTTAAAAATTTTAAATAGTTATAAAAATTTTTAAACAGGGAAAATAAAACGCGAGGAAAAAAAGTGCAGGATTAGCTGCTTCCCTTCCCTTCGCAGGCATTACCCTGTTCAGGTTCTACGGGTTCTTCTCAGCCTTGTTTTTTTAACTCAGCGCCCCGAGGAATTGAGTGCAAATGTATAGGAAAAATCTATTTCGTCAAAATCTTTTGAAAGCGTTTAACGTCAGCAAGTAATTCTATTTCCTTATTGTATAAAAGATGATGCGCAAATTGATAGGCAAAATAAGGAGCCAGAGAACAACCCTTGCTGCCCATACCATTTAAAATACCGATGGAAGGATAAGCGGGATGTAATCCTATAAACGGCCTGCGCTCTACGTTTGCAGGTCTTACCGATGCTATGTGATCTTTGATTGTATAAGGAATTTTGAGCCAGTGATCCAAATGATTTTCTACCGTAGCTCTGAACAACGTTGTAGGTTCTGTGTTTTCAAAAGTCCATTCGTAATTAGAACCAACCCAAAAAAGATTCTCATCTTTTAATGGCACTATCGTATATCCCATCTTATAAATATGATTTTTAGGCAAGCCGGGGATATCAGCTATCAATGCTTCTCCTTTATTGAATGCAAATGGCAATGCAGCGAAATACTTATTCTGTAAGGCTTCTACCCCATCGCAACAAATTATTTTTTTAGCTTCAATATCTTTATAAACAATTTTGTCTGAGAAAATTTGGCAATCGTTCCAGTCAAACCGTTCATTGCGGAGTGCATCTTTTTGCTGCAAATATTTTCTGTAGTTTTCCAATAATTCCCACAATGCAATATTATAGCCAGTTTTAATTTCTCCTATTTTAAAAGGAAAATTGAAATACTTGCTTATCTCTTCAGCATTGTCTGCAAAGCCTACGTAGTCGGCACTTTCATCTACTCTTTTTTGAAAGGCCTCCAGCATCTGCGGTGTAGGTACAAAATCAAGAATAGATACTTTTCTGATAATATCTTTCAGATTCAGATCAACGGAAATTTGTGTATAAGCTTTTTCAGCAAAAGGCATTATATCATCAATCATCCATGTCTTTACTACACGTCTGCCTGTTACAGGATTGATAACACCGCTCGCTACACGTGAAGCTGTACGCAGCTTTCCTTCATCATACACTAAAACCTTAGCACCTTCTTTCATTAAAAAATAAGAAAGAAAAGTACCACTTACACCTTGACCAATTATCAAATAATCTATCTGCATATTCTATCTTCGAAGATATAAAAAAGAACGCACCATGTGGTGCGCTCTTCGTATAATTTTACTGTTATTATCTGTTCGCATGTTGTATCATCGTTGCAAGCTTTTTATTAAATGCTGAGGCATTCAATAAATCTTCAACAGCTATATGCGAGCGATAACGCCAGTAATGCTCAGGATTTTCGGGATGATTAATTCTTTCTGCTTCTGCATCTGCCTGTCTGATATGCTCGTCCATTGCAAACAAATCCTGCAATAAAAATATGCTCCACATTGCCCAGGAATGTAAATGCTGATTAATAATTGCTTCTACAACCCAGCCATGACATTCATCAGGAGCTATAGCATCTGTATGAAATTGTGTATGTGCAAATCTTTGTTTTGTATCCCAGTCCAAAGAATTCCACCAACCTCTTATAGTGCTTGTATCGTGCGTTGAAGGAGATACTACAGACATGAAAGGTGCATACAGCGGATTTTCAAATTCAAGATGCTGATTCTTTGGCATACGCTGAATTTCCAGACTCAAAAACTGGAGATTTTGCATTACTTCTTTTACACATCCCGGAACCAATCCTAAATCTTCACCGCAAATCAGCATATCGGAAGCTTCTTTTATAGCCGGTAATTTCTGATACGCCTCTTCTTTCCACAAGTGATCCTGACGATGGAAAAAATAATCGTAATACAATCTGTTCAGTATAGATTTTGTTCCGTCGTCCAGCACCTGATAGGAAAGCGTGTGCTGCATATTGAAACGCAGATGGAATGTATCAAAATCATTTGTCTGAATCAATACTACATTGGCAATCAAATCGTATAATCTTTCCTTCAGCCATCTGTTGTGTGCAGTATCTTCAAATTTCTCAAACAAAGCTTTTATCTGACGCTGTGTGGCATATTCCTTTTTTAAAACAAGAGAACCATCTTCTTCTTTTTCTAAAAAATTCTGCTTAATAAAATCTGCCTCTGAACCAAACAACTCGTGCAATACGTAATCATGAATGTAAGGATTCATGAGCCTTTCAGTAGACACATTTATGCCATACAATTCATTGAGATAAACAGGAATAGCCGGTTCAAAATGACCTAATATGCCTTGCACTGCTTCATAAGGAATACTCCAGATTCTGAAAAAGCCGAGTATATGGTCTATGCGAATCACATCGAAATACTCGCTCATTTTATGCAAACGTTCCCGCCACCATTCAAAATTTTGCGCCTTCATCGCATCCCAGTTATAGGTTGGGAACGACCAGTTTTGTCCTGTAATAGCGAAATCATCAGGTGGAGCTCCTGCCTGCATATCCATATTAAACAATTCAGGATACTGCCACGCATCTACGCTGTTGCGCGAAACACCAATGGCAATATCGCCTTTTAAAACAACCTTGTTTTTATGTGCATAAGCCTCTGCATCTTTTAATTGCAGGTGCAGATGATACTGTATAAAATTGTGCAGATTCACTGCATCTTCATTCTCCTGAAAGCATTGCTGTATCAACGTTTCATCATAAATAGCATATGTTCCCCACAGATTGAAGTCGGGCGTGGAATTTTTATCTCTTAAAAAACAATAAACAGCATATGGCAAAAGCCAGTGTTTATTGCTGTTGTAAAATTCTTTATAAGAATCAGAATTAAATGTTTGCTCTTTCAACAATGGATAAAGCT
>JAEWWO010000338.1 GCA_023396345.1 Bacteroidota bacterium | reverse complement strand
CCGTAACTCTGATATAGTTAGATTCATTAGAACCTACACTAATCAATGTTTCTCCGTCTTTATTAAATTGAACACCTGTAAGATTAGGTATACCATTAGAAAAAATAAAATTATAGTTATTCCCAGCCTTAGCAACTGTTACACTGCCGTTGGTAGAAGCTACATTTTCTCCGTCACCGGTGTAAGAGATAGTACCATTATATTTTCCTAAAAAAACGTCCCTATCAGCAGGGCTAGTATCTTTACTACAAGCAGCAAATACGAAAACAGATAAAAGGAGCACTCCAAAAATTTTCAATGTATTTTTCATAATTTCTTTGTTTTAGATTAAAAAATATTTAATAATAAAAACAATTCTTATACCAAAAGAAAAAAAGAATATAGATAAAATTTAATATCATCCATTATGTAAATTATTTCATTTACTCTGTAGATAATATATTTTCTAAAAAAATAAATGTATAAATACATAATAATTAAACATATTAAAAGCAAAAAAATAATTTCTTTTTTTGTTTTTTCACGTCTGCGAAACCTTTCGGAAACATTAACACTGCTTTATTAAAAAAGATAAATACTCTTTATACCTCAGTATATATGTTCAACATAAATTGATAATAATTTTGTTATGTTTTAATCAATTAATTTTCTCAACTTGATTCAATTATATTATCTTCGCTAATCCTTTGTTTAAAATGGGTGTAGAACAGGATTTTTTAACATAAAAACGTCAGAGTATATATGATAACAACAACTATTGCCGTAATTATTGCGGTAGTGTGTGTTGGTTTAGGTATTATTTTAGGAAAATTTATTTTTGCAAAAGATACAAAACAACAAATAATTGATGCGGAAAGCCAGGCTAAAACAATAGTAAAAGAAGCTGAACTAACGGCAGAAAATATTAAAAAAGAAAAATTATTAGAGGCAAAAGAAAATTTCGTACAACTTAAATCAGAACACGACAAAGAAGTAAACGAACGTAACAGAAAAATAAGCGATCTGGAGAACAGAGCAAAACAAAGAGAAAGCAGTCTTGCTCAAAAAGAATCTAATTTAGACAAACAGCTTAAAGAAAATGTTTCCATTAAAGACAATCTGAATAAACAGATTGAAATTGTAAATCAAAAACGCACCGAGCTTGAGAGACACCAGGAAGAGCATATAAAGCGACTGGAAAAAATCTCAAACATGTCGCAGGAAGAAGCTAAGGCTCAGCTGATAGAAAGCCTCCAACAGGAAGCTCGTACGCAGGCTTTAGGATTGCAACAGGAAATTATTGAAGAAGCTAAGGTAAAAGCTAATAAAGAAGCCAGAAAAATCATTATTCAATCTATACAACGCACCGCAGCTGAGCAAACCATTGAAAACACCGTAACCGTATTTAATCTGGAAACAGACGAAATCAAGGGTCAGATTATTGGTCGTGAAGGAAGAAACATCCGCGCCATAGAGGCTGCCACAGGTGTAGATTTAATTGTAGACGATACGCCGGAAGCAATAGTACTTTCTTCTTTTGATCCGCTCAGAAGGGAAATTGCCCGTTTATCACTGCAAAGACTCGTTGCAGACGGACGCATTCACCCGGCAAGAATTGAGGAAGTGGTGGACAAAACCCGTCGCCAGCTGGAAGAACAAATTATGGAAATTGGCGAACGTACTATCATAGAACTGGGTATTCATGGCTTGCACAAAGAACTGGTGCGTATTGTAGGCAAAATGCGTTTCCGCTCTTCTTACGGGCAAAACCTGCTTATGCACAGCCGTGAAGTAGCTAACTTGTGCGGCATTATGGCTTCTGAACTGGGACTAAATCCTAAACTGGCTAAACGTGCAGGTTTGTTGCACGACATTGGCAAAGTTCCTGACGAAGAAACAGAATTGAGCCACGCCTTGTTAGGTGCAAAACTGGCAGAAAAATATGGCGAAAACCCGGCTGTGGTAAACGCTATTGGCGCTCACCACGACGAAATGGAAATGGAATACGTAATTTCTCCCATTATTCAAACCTGTGATGCCATTAGCGGTGCGCGTCCGGGCGCAAGAAGAGAAATTATGCAGCAATACATACAGCGTATCAAAGATTTGGAAAACCTTGCACAGGGATATACGGGTGTGGAAAAAGCTTATGCTATACAGGCAGGACGCGAACTGAGAGTAATAGTTGAAGCAGAAAAAGTATCTGACAGCGATAGCGATAAAATGAGTTTCGACATTGCGCAAAAAATTCAGACAGAAATGACCTATCCCGGGCAAATTAAAATAACCGTTATCAGAGAAAAAAGAGCTGTAAACGTAGCCAGATAGTATACGAAACCTAATTTTTATTAAAAATATTTGATAATTCAATATTGTTAAGTTACCTTTGCAGTCCAAAAATTTTGAGTCATGAATTTAGCAGCCAAATATGTACACGAGCAGTTAACTCCCTCTAAAGAGCTTCCAAAGTTCAAAGCAGGCGACAATGTTACTGTAAACTATAAAATTGTTGAAGGTGGTAAAGAGCGTATCCAAAGCTTCCGCGGAGATGTAATAAAAGTCCAGGGACATGGCGCTACATCTACTTTTACCGTTCGTAAAATGTCAAACGGTATAGGAGTAGAAAGATCTTTTCCATTCTCTTCACCTAATGTAGATTCTGTAGAATTAAACAAATCAGGTAAAGTACGTCGTGCTAAACTGTATTTCCTTCGTGAAAGAAGCGGTAAGAGCGCAAGAATCAAGGAAAAACGTTTTTCTCAATAAGTCTATCCAGGATAGTTTTCTTATTTTCATAGTTTTTAATTATAATCAAACGGAAAGGAGTGTTAATTTCTTTCCGTTTTTTCGTTCTTTAATATTTATTTTTTTATTTTTGTTTTAGTAAAGATTTTTTACATAGCTTTACAGCTTGCAATTACAGCAACAAAAATTGTTAACCAATAAAAATATGTATTATGCCTAATATCGGTGGAATGGAATGGGTACTTATTATTCTTGCGGTATTGATTCTTTTCGGAGGTCGTAAAATTCCTGAATTTATGCGTGGTCTGGGCCGCGGTATCAGAGAATTTAACGATGCCAAAGACAATGTAAAAAATGAAATTGAAAGCGGAATACATGAGAAAGATCGTAAAAATGTAACACCTACGAACACTACTACCCCTTCCGAAACAAATTAAGTTTTTATAACCAAAATTTTAAACAGAGGTTTTGAAAGAATTCATCTCGATTGATTCTTATCATAAAGAATTACTTCATGGTAATACTACTTGTGTAGATACCGTGAAGTTTTTTTTAGATAAAATAGAAGCAAACAAACATCTTAACTGTTTCCTTGATATCTATGCCGATGAGGCACTGGCACGCGCAGCAGAACTGGACAAATCAATTGCCGATGGTAATCCTCCGGGCAAAATGCACGGCGTTATCGTAGGGCTAAAAGATGTGCTCAGCTATAAAGGCCATAAGCTCTCGGCAGCTTCAAAAATCATAGAAAATTTTGTAGCCATCTACAATGCTACCGCAGTAGATAAACTGCTTGAAGAAGGCGCTATTATTATCGGCAGACAAAATTGTGATGAATTTGCCATGGGTTCCAGCAGCGAACGTTCTGCATTTGGACCGGTATTAAATGCTGCGGATAATTCCCGTGTACCGGGTGGCTCTTCAGGCGGATCGGCAGTAGCTGTACAGGCAGGATTGTGTATGATAAGTCTGGGTACCGATACAGGCGGCTCTGTGCGTCAGCCTGCAGACTTTTGCGGTGTAGTTGGACTAAAACCAACTTACGGACTGGTTTCCCGCCACGGTTTGTTGGCATATGCGTCATCTTTTGACGTGATAGGAGTATTTGCGCAAAATGTAAACGATGCAGCCTTAACGCTGGAAGTAATAGCCGGTGCAGATAATTATGACAGCACCGTGTACAACGAAGCGGTTCCTGAATATTCCAAAGAAATAAAAGCAGACAATTCAGCTAAAAAATATAAAATTGCTTACCTGAAAGAAGCTATTGAAAATCAGGCACTGGATGCAGAAATAAGAGCAGGCGTTTTGAACACAATCGAAAAACTGCGTGCTGACGGACATACGGTTGAAGAGAAGGATTATACTTTTCTGGAATATTCCATCCCTACTTACTATGTATTGACAACGGCTGAGGCATCCAGTAATTTATCGAGATATGATGGTGTAAAATATGGACACCGCACAGATGTACCCAATTTAGACCTGAACGATTTTTACAAACATTCGCGCAGCGAGGGATTCGGGAAAGAAGTACAGCGCAGAATCCTGCTGGGTAATTTTGTATTAAGCGCTGGCTATTTCGATGCTTATTTTACCAAAGCTCAACAGGTGCGCAATAAAATTAAAATGCAGCTGGCAGAAATTTTCGGGGAGTACGATTTCATCATCTCTCCTACTGTTCCTGCTCCCGCTTTTAAACTGGGTGAAAAAAATACAGATCCTACCGAAATGTTTCTGGCAGATTATTACACTACATTTACCAATCTGGCAGGAATTCCGGCTATTTCATTACCTTTGTTTACGCACAGCAATGGAATGCCGTTTGGATTGCAACTCATCACTTCTTCAAAAAATGAAACTGAAATGCTTAAACTGTCGGGGACTTTGATGAGT
>JAEWWO010000336.1 GCA_023396345.1 Bacteroidota bacterium | reverse complement strand
GTACAGATAAGCTGGCATTAAAAATTTCTATATCTTTCGGCAGAGGCAGTCTGTTTTTTTGGGTGAGAAAATAGGGGATAGCAACAGTGTATTTTTCTGATGCATGTAAAGGTATTCTGTTGATATTGATACTATCTGCCCGCATATTGTTTATCTGCATTTGTAAGCCTGATATGGCATAGCCGCCAAAAGAAGCAATTTTATCGAGCATGGTTTTAAGTGCAGCGGAATCTAACTGAATAATGGCTATGGAATCAGGGTATGGCAGTAATTGTGGTATTTTGTTTTTTCTGAATGTACCTTTTTCTATTTTACCTTTTATTGACTGGGGAGAGATTAATGCAATGTCAATTTTATTGCCCCATTTTAACTGCACAGCAGTTTTAATGGCATCGGCAACAAAGTTTCCCAGACTTCCTTCGGGTAATCTCTGATACAGATCGTGCGTGGCAAACCCAATAACGGTGCTGTCTTCAAAGCACAGACAAACAGAATCTCTTTGAGCATAACTGTGCGAAAAAATAATTACAAATAGTATGGTTAGCAGCCTGCGCATAAAAAAATCTCAAAGCGGTTTTAAGGCTTTGAGATTAAAATTAATAAATTATTTTTATAATCTATGCGTTTTTGCCGATGCAGTTAAGGTCGTTAAATGCCTCTTCCAGTCTGCTTACAAAAGTTTCTTCACCTTTGCGCAACCATACGCGTGGATCATAGTATTTTTTATTGGGAGAATCCGGTCCGTCAGGATTACCTAACTGTGCCTGTAAATATCCTTCTTTATCTTTGTAATAACCGAATACACCTTCAGCAAATGCCCATTGCATATCAGTATCAATGTTCATTTTGATTACACCATAACCTAAAGATTCTGCAATTTGATTTTTGGGAGAGCCGCTTCCGCCGTGGAATACATAAGCTACAGGTTTGCTATCGGCACTCAATCCTAATTTTTCAGCAACATAAATCTGGCTGCTTTTCAAAATGTCAGGACGAAGTTCCACGTTACCCGGTTTGTACACACCATGCACATTTCCGAATGCTGCAGCTACTGTAAATAAGTCGCCTACCTGGCTTAATCCTTCGTACACTTGCCATACTTCTTCGGGTTGTGTATATAGTTTTGAATTGTCAACGTCTGTATTATCCACACCATCTTCTTCACCGCCTGTAACGCCCAGTTCCACTTCAATGCTCATGCCTAAAGGAGCCATTTTTTTGAAAAATTCTACAGAAGTTTCTATGTTTTCCTGTAAAGATTCTTCACTTAAATCCAGCATATGAGAACTGAATAAAGGCTGACCTTTTTCCTGTTTAAATTGTTCGCCTGCTTTAATTAAACCGTCAATCCAGGGTAACCATTTTTTAGCGGCATGGTCGGTGTGAAGAACTACCGGCACGCCATAATATTTTGCTACATTGTGTACGTGCAATGCGCCGCTGACAGCTCCTGCAATATTTGCCTGAAGATTATCGTTAGGCATTCCTTTTCCGGCTACAAACTGCGCTCCGCCATTACTGAATTGAATAATAACAGGTGAATTTACTTTTGCCGCTGTTTCCAAAACTGCATTGATAGAATTTGTACCGATTACGTTAACTGCAGGTAATGCAAATTCATTTTGTTTAGCATCGTTGTAAAGAGCTTTTAACTCTTCGCCGTGAAGTACACCGCTTCTGTATTTTGCCATGTGTTTATATGATTTTAAATTATTGAAATTTTGTACAAATTTACACATGTTTTAGTGAAGAAGCAAAACAAACTGACGTTAGCGGAACAGACATTGTAGAAAAGATTAGCCGTGAAAATAGAGCTAAATAGATTTAAGTTAGTATTTTTGTGATAATATTGTTTCTTAATTTTATGGAAGAATCGAAAGACAAAAAAGAGGTTACGCAAACAGATAAAATTGAATCGGAGAGTTTTGACCCTATTGCCGAGAATCTGAACATAAGGGATAACACTGATAAAAATCATGAAAATTTGAGCTGGTTTCAACGTTTAAAAAAAGGTATTAGCACAAGTACTTCCGAAAAAAAGGAAATGCCCGAAGGATTATGGAGCAAATGCCCGGAATGTAACTATATATGCACGTCGCAGGATTTGGACGACAATAAATTTGTATGTCCTAAATGTAATTATCATCACAGAATAGAAAGTGTAGATTATTTTGATTTATTGTTTGATGACAGAAAATATGAAATTTTATATGATGATATTTTAAGCACAGACTTTTTAGGATTCACCGATTTAAAATCATATCAGGCCAGACTGGATAAATTATATTCCGATACGGACCTGAAAGATTCTATGCGTGTGGCAGTAGGAAAGGCGGAAGGCGAAGAATTGATAGTTGCCAGTATGGACTTTGCGTTTATCGGCGGCTCTCTGGGAAGTGTGATGGGAGAAAAGTTTGCACGTTCGGTAGATTATGCTATTAAAAATAAAATTCCATTCATGGTCATCAGTAAAAGTGGCGGTGCCAGAATGATGGAGAGCGCATTTAGTTTGATGCAAATGGCTAAAACCAGTGCTAAGCTTACGGAATTAAGCGAGGCTAAACTCCCTTTCTTTTCTTTGCTTACCGATCCTACTTTTGGAGGTGTTACAGCAAGTTTTGCCATGCTCGGCGATTTGAATTTTGCTGAACCCGGCGCACTCATTGGTTTTGCGGGTCCAAGGGTAATAAAGGAAACCATCAGAAAAGATCTGCCAAAAGGCTTTCAGAAAAGTGAGTTTCTGCTCGACCATGGATTTCTTGACTTTATCATACACAGGCATGAACTGAAACACAGAGTGGCAACCTACATCAGATTATTAAAATGACAAAACAGAATAATTAACAGGAAGCCTTCACTTATCATATGTGCAGGCTTTTTACTTTTATAAGTAAATGAAGAAAATAAATATCAGCAACAGACAAGCGTATTACCATTATTTTATCGAAGATAAATATACGGCAGGTATTGTGTTGCTGGGCACTGAAGTGAAATCGGTAAGAGACGGAAAGGTGAGTTTTAATGATAGTTTTTGTTTTACCGATAAAGGAGAAATATGGTTACGTGGTTTATATATTGCAGAATACAAATTAGGTACAAGCAATAACCATATAGCTGTACACGACAGAAAATTATTGCTGACCAAACGGGAAATAAAAAGAATACAGGCTGCGCTTAAAGAAAAAGGATTAACGTTGATTCCTCTGCAAATATTCTTAAACGAAAAAAATCTTGTGAAGGTAGAAATTGGTTTGGCAAAAGGAAAAAAACTTTACGACAAGCGCGAGACGATTAAGAAGCGGGATAATGACAAGGAACTTAAAAGATACGTAAAATAAGTTATCAAATTATTTATTCTTTATTGCGTACCTTTATAGAAAATATCTATAATGACCTTTACGCAGTTAGAATACATCATTGCCTTAAACATTTACAAACAATTTTCTCTGGCAGCTGAAAAATGCTATGTTACGCAGCCTACATTAAGTATGCAGGTGCAGAAGCTGGAGGAAGAGTTAGGGCTGAAAATATTCGACAGAAATAAACAGCCCATTGAAACTACCAAAGCCGGAAAAGAAATAATCATTCAGGCTAAACGCATTATTGCCCAACGGGACGAACTAATCGAAAAAGCGTTAGGCAAAAACGGAATGCTAAACGGCGAATTGAGAATCGGCATTATTCCTACACTTGCGCCTTATCTGTTGCCATTGTTTATTCCAAAGTTTACAAAAAAGTACAAAGATGTACGTCTTATTGTAAATGAACTTACTACAGAAAATCTGCTACAGCAGTTAAAAGAAGGTGTGTTGGATGCAGGAATTTTGGTAACACCGCTCGGCGATAAGAATATTAAAGAAGATATTTTATTTTATGAAGAATTATATGTCTACACTTCTAAGCTCAATAGTTTATACGACAAAGAATATGTATTGAGTAATGATATAAACCCTGATAAACTCTGGCTTCTGGAAGAAGGACATTGCTTTCGCTCGCAGGTGATGAACTTTTGTGAGTTGCAGAAAAAATCTGCATTCGGTAATCAGTTTGAATACGAAGCCGGAAGTCTGGAAACCTTGATAAGGCTGGTTGATGCAACCGATGGTATCACTTTTCTACCCGAGCTGGCAACGCTTACGCTGACAGCAAAACAATTAAGACAATTGAAA
>JAEWWO010000289.1 GCA_023396345.1 Bacteroidota bacterium | reverse complement strand
CTGCATGGAACTTGAAAAAATGGATGGAAATAACCAAAGAAAAACTCAAAAAAATTTATCGCTGTTTCTTACAACTACTTTTCTTAAATGATAATCCGAAAATACAGACTTGCTAAGGAGCAACTATATACGTCATTTCGTGAACACGTGCTATGTGACGTGTCACATAGGCACACGCCACATGGCGTGTGCCTACATGTTTTCTGCATCAAAATCCCAATTATCTACATTCGCAATTATGTATCTCTCAATGTTTGTGTATTCATCCTGATTACGAATGATTCTGTCGTGAAACCTGGGCTGCCATTGACATTCATGCAATCCGTTTTTATTCCAGATCTTTTTTATATTTCCTTTGAAATGATTTATAAAAGAAGACAGAGAGCCTGTTTGAAGAGGTTGTATACCTTTGGGACTCTGATGTTCCTTATTTTCATTGTTTATTATTTCAACAATCAGATGGATATGATTGGGTAGAATGGCGTATTGATGAATGCAAAAAATGTGTGGATATTTATTTATAAAATAAGGATTATGAATAAAAGGATTTTCGTTTTGTGTATAGAACATAAACGGTAGAATATTTTCTTCAACATATTTTCCGGCGGGCGAAAGGAGCATTTTATTTTTCACTACTTCACCTAAAAGTTTTGCTCTGTTTTTTATGACGATCGTTACAAAATAATTACCACTTGATGAATAATCATATCCGAATAATCTGTAAGATTTATGTATCTTAAACATATTATTATTTTTGTAGGAATGCGCCACGTTGCGCATTCTGATAATTGTAGGTACACGCGATGTGGCGTGTACTGATATATACGTCATTTCGCGAACACGTGCTATGTGACGTGTCACATAGGAACGCGCCACGTGGCGCGTTCCTACACAAATGGTGTTTTTACAATCTGTGCTTTCAGATGTTTGTCGCGAACGGTAATGTAAATTTCATTGTCCAGTTTAGATTGTTCAATGCTTACATATCCCAGTCCAATAGCTTTACTTAATGAAGGAGATTGTGTACCGCTGGTAACCGTGCCTATTTCATTATTATCCGCATCTGTGATAGTATATCCGTGACGGGGAATGCCACGGTCAATCATTTCAAAACTTACAAGTTTGCGCTTTACGCCTTCTGCTTTTTGCTGCGCAAGTGTCTCCTGCTGCACAAAAGGAACAGCTTTTTTCAGTTTGGTTATCCATCCCAAACCTGCTTCAAGTGTAGAAGTGGTATCGTCAATATCATTGCCATACAAACAGAATCCCATTTCCAGACGTAAGGTATCTCTGGCACCCAGTCCGCATGGTTTTATGCCTGCATCCTTTCCGGCATCAAAAATAGCGTTCCATATTTTTTCAGCATTATCATCTTTGTCTTCAAAATAAATTTCTATTCCTCCGGAACCGGTATATCCTGTGGCGCTGATAAGCACGTTTTCCACTCCGGCAAAGGTACTTTTCTCAAATGTATAATATTTCAGGTTTTGCAAATCTACGGGAGTAAGAGGTTCCAGAATTTTGCAGGCTTCAGGACCCTGAATCGCGAGTAATGCGGTTTTGTCACTTATGTTGTGCATTTCCACATTTTTGGTATTGTATTTTTGCAGCCAGTTCCAGTCTTTCTCAATGTTTGATGCATTTACCACAAGCATATACACATTATTTTGCTCAATGCAATAAATAATCAGGTCATCCACTATGCCGTTTTCCTCGTTGGGAAAGCAACTGTATTGCGCTTGTCCGGGTGTTAATTTAGAAGCATCGTTAGAGGTTGTGCGTTGTATCAGATCGAGCGCATCGGGTCCTTTTAAAATGAATTCACCCATATGGCTCACGTCAAACACACCAGCATTATTTCTTACCGTAAAATGTTCATCATTAATACCTGAATAGCTGATGGGCATGTTGTAGCCTGCAAATTCAGCCATTTTTGCACCTAATTCAATATGTTTTTGAGTAAATGGAGTAGATTTCATGTTTGTTTAATTTAAGCCATAAAAATACTCATTCATTTTTGAATAAAGAAATTATAAAAACAGGGTAGCTGTAAATCCAATTAAATGTTTTGATTTTCAATTAGTTTTAAAGAAAATTCTTCTTAAAATATCAAGGATAATCTTATCTTCGGCGTTCAAGTATAGTTATGGAAAATTTTAAAGTAGATCTGACCAATTGCGACCGGGAACCTATTCATTTATTAGGTAAAATTCAGTCCTTTGGTTTTTTAGCCGGCATTAATTTGCTTGATAAAACCCTTACTTATGTAAGTGATAATATCGGTGATCTATTTAAAACCGAAAGCAGAGAATTATTAGGAAAAAACTTTACCGCACTGTTTACAAATATTCAGGAAAGTGATGGCAGAAATATTGCAAAGCTCATTGAAAAAAATATAAGCGGAACACAAAATAAATCGGATCAGTTTTTTGATATAAAAATAGAGGGTGTAAGCTATTATCTTATTCTCAGTCTATCCAATGAAGAGCTGCTTGTAGAGTTTGAAGAATGTTTTCTGAAAGAAAATCTGCATTCACTTGTATTCGATAGTGTATCTGAAATCATGTCTTCCGATACGCTGCAGGAATTATTAGACACCACCGCCAGACGAATAAAAAAGCTGATAGGTTATGAGTGCGTGATGGTGTATCGTTTTCTGGAAGATGGTACAGGAAGAGTAGATGCGGAAGAGAAGGAAGATTTTTTGGAACCTTGGCTCGATTTGCATTATCCCGAATCGGATATTCCCAAACAGGCAAGACATCTGTATGTAAAAAACCGTGTAAGACTTATAGCGGATGTAAATTCTGAAGATGTGCCAGTAAGTACTTCTTTCTGATAAGCTTTGGGGATTAATAGCCTGCCACAATTATTCGCCTAAATTTATTGATTATCGCTTGCGTTCTTCTGCCAGGCTGATAGGCAATATTTTATCTTCTTTTATAGCGGTTAAACAAAACGAGGAAAGCATATCTTATACAACGGAAAAAAAAGTGCTGTTAGATAAAATAAGATCAAGCTTGCTTACCAATAGTTCTAACCTGCAAACGCTGATGTCTGAAGGTGATGAGCTGATAAAGCTGGTAGAATCTTCCGGTGTTGCTATTTGTATGGCTTCGGAAACAGAGCTGCTGGGCAATACTCCTTCGGTTGATGAAGTAAAAAAAAAATCAGGAATGGATGAATGCCAAAGGCGAAAATCTTTTTTATACGCATCGTTTTATTGATTATTATCCTGCTGCATCCTCTTTTCTGGATACTGCCGCAGGAATATTGATTGTGCAGTTAAGCAATGATGTAGATGATATGTTGATGTGGTTTGCACCCGAATATGTGCATAGCACAAAATGGGCGGGCAAACCTGAAAAAGTGGTTACGGCTACGGAGTATAAAGGTCAGATGCTTCATGAAATTTCTCCCCGAAAATCTTTTGAAGCCTGGACACAAATGGCGAGAAATACCTCCAAAAAATGGAGAACGGAAGATATACAGTCTATAGAAGAAGTAGCCAAAATTATCTTTGAAGTTTCGCATAAGAAATCGAAAGAACTTATTGAGCTGAATAAAAAATTGCAACTGGCTTACAGCGAACTGGATACGTTTTCCTATACCGTTTCTCATGACCTGAAAGCTCCTTTGACTGTGATAAATTCGCATGCACAAATGCTGCAATATCTCAATAATCTGCAAAGCGAAAGAGAAAAAGACTATCTCACCAATATTGTGAAAGTTGTGGATAAAATGAGCTATATGATGAGCGAAATTCTCGATTTGTCTAAAGTGGTAAGCAGAAAGTTGGTAAAGCAACCTGTTGATATAAAAGAAATTATTACCGATATCATACACGAAGTAAGAATTGGTTATAATGCCTAATGATACAAAAATAGAAGTAGGCGAAACACCTGCGTTTTACGGCGATTCTGTAATGGTCTATCAGCTTTTTTCTAATTTAATCAGCAATGCGGTAAAGTATTCGCAAAGACAGCCAAATCCCCAAGTAGTTATAGAAGGTTACGAAGAAGAAGATAAGATAATACAAAGTAGCAGACAATGGTATTGGTATAGATAAAAAAGAGCATCACAAAATCTTTCAGCTGTTTAAACGTATGGACAATGCGCAGGATTTTGACGGCACAGGCGTGGGATTAAGTATTGTAAAAAGAATTATGGAACGTCACGAAGGGCAGGTGCGCTTTGAATCTTCTTTAAACGAAGGGTGCATCTTTTTCCTTTCTTTTAGTAAGCCGGAGATAAAATAATGACAGCACAAAAATTAAAAGAAGCTACAAGAGTTCAGCACGAAGAGGTAGAGAAGGAAATGTTTGCCGATGAAATTTTCAACAAAACACTAACGCTGGCTCAATACAAGCAACTCATTATCACCAATTATATTTTTCATGCGTTGCTTGAGGATACAATATTTGCTGCCCTGCCGCAAAATATTCAATCCCAAATCCAGATAGATAAACGCAGAAAATTGCCTGCTTTGGAGGCAGATATAAAAGAATTACAGCTATCTGTTCCTTTTGATACAGAAATTCCGGTTCCGGAAATTCATAACAGCAATCAGGCTTTAGGAGTCTTGTATGTAATGGAAGGAGCTACATTAGGAGGTAATGTAATTGTAAAGCATCTTAAACAAACGCCCGGTTTTAATTCCGTGCAATTTCACTACTACGGCATTTATCAGGAACAAACCGGTCCTTACTGGAAGTCTTTTACAGACTGCATCAATCAATCTGTTACAGATGATAATGCCTGTGTGCAGAGTGCTGTTGATGCTTTTGATTTATTAAAAACAATTTTGGGTAATATAAACGACAAATTTTCTGACAGGCGGAACTGGAAGTGAAAAAGGCCGACATTTAGCCGACCTTTTTTATATAATTCAAATCAGATTAATTATTTGCCAGTTGCTTTGCAGCACGTTTTCTGTCTTCTTCGTTGAGCAATACTTTGCGCAGACGAATAATTTTCGGTGTAACTTCAATACACTCATCATCCTGAATATATTCCATACACTCTTCCAGACTCATCTGTATTTTAGGAGCAATATTGGTAGCAGCGTCTGAACCACTTGCACGCATATTGGTGAGTTTTTTACCTTCTGTTGCATTCACCACCAAATCACCCGGCTTAATGTGTTCGGCAATTATCTGACCTATATAAACTTCTTCTCCCGGATCTACAAAGAAAGAACCTCTGTCCTGTAATTTATCAATAGAATATCCTGTAGTTGCTGCCTGATTCTTAGAAATAAGTACACCGTTGTTTCTTCCGGGTATTACGCCTTTCCAGGGTTTGTATTCGGTAAACGTGTGCGCCATAATGGCTTCTCCGGCAGTGTTGGTAAGCATTTGAGAGCGTAAGCCAATCAATCCTCTTGAGGGAACATCAAATTCCAGATGCTGCATTTCGCCCTTACTTTCCATTACCAGCATTTCCCCTTTGCGTTGCGTAACAAGATCAATTACTTTTCCGCTGTATTCTTCCGGTACATCTACAACCAGATTTTCATACGGCTCGCATTTAGTCCCGTCTATTTCTTTTACCAAAACCTGCGGCTGACCTACAGTAAGCTCATATCCTTCGCGGCGCATGGTTTCTATCAATACGCCTAAGTGAAGAATACCTCTTCCATATACCAGAAAGCTATCGGCACTGTCGGTGTCTTCCACTCTTAATGCCAGGTTTTTTTCTGTTTCCTTCATCAGTCTGTCGCGCAGGTGACGCGAGGTAACAAACTTTCCGTCTCTTCCAAAAAACGGAGAAGTGTTAATGCTGAAAGTCATACTCATTGTAGGCTCGTCCACGCTGATTACCGGTAATCCTTCGGGATTTTCAATATCGCAGATAGTATCGCCGATGTTAAATTCTTCCAGTCCCACTACAGCACAAAGGTCTCCGGCTTTTACTTCGGTTACTTTTTTCTTTCCCATTCCTTCAAACACATACAACTCTTTTACTTTCGATTTCTTAATGGTTCCGTCGGCCTGCACCAAAGCAATGTTCTGACTTTCTTTAATGCTGCCGCGTGTAACCTTGCCAATGGCAATTCTGCCAAGGAAGGAGGAATAATCGAGAGAAGTAATTTGTAACTGTAGTGTACCTTCCTGAACGGTTGGTTCGGGTACGTGTTTAATAATGCCATCCATTAAAGGCAAAATATCTTCTCTTGGTTCCAGCGAATCGTTGAACCATCCTTGCTTTCCGCTTCCGTAATAGGTAGGGAAATTTAATTGCTCTTCGGTTGCATCCAGATTAAAGAATAATTCAAAAACAGCATCGTGCACTTCGTCGGGGCGGCAGTTGGGTTTGTCCACTTTATTAATTACCACAATGGGTTTCAGATTTAACTGTAAAGCTTTTTGCAAAACAAATCTGGTTTGAGGCATGGGTCCTTCAAAAGCGTCTACCAACAGAATAACGCCATCCGCCATTTTCAGTACGCGTTCCACTTCTCCGCCAAAGTCGGAGTGACCCGGCGTGTCAATAACGTTTATTTTAATTCCGTTGTAGGTAACGGCTGCATTTTTACTGAAAATGGTAATGCCTCGTTCTCTTTCCAGATCATTATTATCCATTAACAGTTCGCCTGTTTCCTGATTGTCGCGGAATATTTTGGCAGTGTGCAGAATTCTGTCAACCAAAGTGGTTTTGCCGTGGTCAACGTGTGCTATGATAGCGATGTTGCGTATATTCATATATTTGTTGATATGTTGACTGGTTGAAAAGTTGATGTGGATTTTCTGGTTTGTTTATTTTTCTCTGCTTTTCTTATCAAGGAAAGAGATGTATCCATTTAATAACTTTTCTACTTCAACAATTTTTATTTTAAATTCATTCACTATACCTTATTTGTATTTTTAAGATTATAGTGCAATGTATCTCAGTATACAAGGGAGACAACAAGAAAAGAGAACATTTTTTTTAACTCTTCAACTCACAGTCTTACCTTAAAAAGAGTGCGCAAAGGTAGTTTTTTCTTTTAAAAAATGAAAAACAATGCTGATTAAGTAATTGTTAGGGTTATTTAACGTAGGTACGCACCATGTGCGTGCGTACAAGATAGAACATTCAAAGTAGAGAATACCCTCCATTAATGTATAAAATATTTCTTTGTGCCTTAGTGTCTTGGTGATCCAAGTCTTTTGCTACAGGCAGGATATTCTTCAAATGGTATTCTTTAAGGGGTACTCTTTAATGGGTGGTGTCCTCACCACCCATTAGATTCTGAAAGGAGTGCAGGATTTATTGATGTTCAACGTTTAAGAAATTGTAGATTCGACGAAGTCAATGACAACCTTTTTTAATATACTGGCTCAACTTGAAAAAAACATTTACTTGCTTAATATCGGCAGTATAGAAAAAAACAGTAAGTCTTGGAGAGGCGGTATCATAATAGCAAATGTGACATATCATCCTAAGCTCCGTAGGAGCGAAATTATAGTGAAGAGTGGCAAAAGAATTCTCCTTAACAAAATAATGAACGGTGAAGACACCGTTCATTAAAGAGGGAACACCGTTCATTAAGGAACATCCTTCATTAAGGTGTTCTTTAACTTGATATTTCTTTGTGCCTTAGTGTCTTTGTGGCACTAATCTTTTATTCCAGACAGGTTAGCGTAACTCCTTTTGCTGTAATGTTCAGCTCGTGTTGCACGCCGCATTTCAATGCTACATTTTCAAATGTGTGTCCTACAGGGAAATTAAAACAGTAAGGGAAATCGTAATCATACAAATGTTCTTTCAGAATTTCTTCCACTACTTTTCCAAAGGGAGCTTCTGTGTCTTTGCATTCAGAAAAACTTCCCAGAATCAATCCGTCAATTTTATCAAACCATCCGGCGCGCTTTAGCTGAATCATCATTCTGTCTACATTGTACAGATATTCTCCCACATCTTCCAGAAAAAGAATTTTATTTTTTACGTTCAGCTCCGATTTGCTGCCTACTGTGTGTGCGAGCAGACAAAGATTTCCGCCTACCAGTTCTCCTTCTGCTTTTCCCAATTGGTTAAACGGATGCGACTGTGTTTTATATTTCGGAGACTTTCCAGTCAGTGTTTTTTTGATGGAATCAATATACAAATTATCAATGCCATCATTGAAAGCCGCAGCCATGTGCGAGTGAATGGAAGCGATGTTAAGCCTTCTGTTAAGATGAGCATGCAAAACGGAAATATCGCTGTAGCCGATAATCCATTTAGGATTGCGTTTGAATTTTTTGAAACCCAGATCATCAATAATTCTGCTAACGCCGTAGCCGCCTCTGCCGCAGAGAATGGCTTTGATGTTTTCGTCGTCCATCATCTCCTGAAAGTCTGACAGCCTTTCAATATCATTGCCGGAAAAATAATTTTCCTGAGGATTGCCCAGTGTTTTGCCCACTTTTACTTTAAAACCCCATTGTTGTAATGTATCTATACAGGTTTGTGCTTTTTCTAAAGGCATATATCCGGCAGGACATGTAATGCCGATGGTATCGCCTTTTTTAAGATATGGAGGAATAGTCATTTTAGATTGATGTTAGCCCCCTCAGTCCCCCGAAGGGGGAACGATGGAGTGGTGATAAATTTAATTTATTTGCAAATTCATTTTTTAAACTTCTTTGAGTGTGG
>JAEWWO010000237.1 GCA_023396345.1 Bacteroidota bacterium | reverse complement strand
GGTTCAATCGGTCAGCAAACACTGGATGTGATTGAAAAAAATGCCGATTTATTTTCGGTAGAAGTTCTTACTGCGCAAAACAATCATGAGCTGCTGATAGAACAGGCACTCAAATTTCATCCAAAAGTTGTAGCTATTGGCAATGAGGATAAATATGCTATCGTAAAAGATGCACTTTCGTCAAAAGGCATTCAGGTAAGTGCAGGCGAAAAAGGTATTGAAGAAGCCGCCGACACAGATATTTACGATATTATGATTGCAGCAATTGTAGGCTTCGCAGGATTGAAACCCACATTAAAAGCGATTGAGAAAGGCAAACACATCGGTCTTGCCAACAAAGAAACGTTGGTTGTTGCGGGAGATTTTGTGATGCAGAAAGCCAAAGAATACAATGCTGTAATTGTCCCTGTTGACAGTGAGCACAGCGCCATTTTTCAGTGTCTTGCCGGAGAAGGCGATAATAAAATAGAACGTATAATATTAACTGCAAGCGGTGGACCTTTTTTAGGACGCAAACCCAATTATCTGGTAAACGTAAAGCGTGAACATGCCCTGCAACATCCCAACTGGAGCATGGGAGCTAAAATATCAATAGACTCTGCAACGCTGATGAATAAAGGACTTGAGATGATTGAAGCACGGTGGCTGTTCGGACTGGAAGCACATCAGATAAAAGTAATCGTGCATCCTCAAAGCATTATCCACAGTATGGTAGAGTTTGAAGATGGCAGCATGAAAGCCCAAATGGGCATGCCCGATATGCGCGTACCCATACAATATGCACTTAGTTATCCGAAGAGAATTAAAAGCGATTTTCCCAGATACAATTTCAAAAACCCAGATACGCTTACTTTTGAAGAACCCGACATAAAAACTTTCCGCAATTTATTTCTGGCACAAAAAGCACTTGAAACCGGAGGCAATATGCCCTGCATCATTAATGCAGCTAATGAAATAGCCGTATATACTTTCCTGAAAAACAGATTAGGCTTTCTGGAAATGACAGAAGTAATAGAACAAACAATGGAAAAAATACCATTTATTTCACAGCCCACATTAGAGGATTATTTTGATTCTGATGCAGAAGCCCGTACTTTTGCAGCCTCTTTGGTTCAGATATAAAACAAGGAGAATCGTTTTCTAACAATTAAAAATAATTTTACCAACAATAAAAAATGACTTCAGTATTATTAGCCATTGACTGGTCGCTTATAGGCATCAAGACTTTTCAGTTTATTTTATCCTTCTCTATACTTGTTACCTTACACGAACTCGGACACTATTTAGCCGCTAAAATTTTCGGCTGTCGTGTAGAAAGTTTTTACCTGTTTTTTAATCCCTGGTTTACGCTGGCAGCTTTTAAAAAAGTAAAAAACAAATGGCGTTCAAAATTCTTTTTTCAAAATCCGCCGGATGGAGAAGAAGTAGTAATGGAGAATGGCAAAAAAGGCATTAAGAAATTCGACTTAGATACTTTAAAAGAAGACGACTGGCGCAAATATCCCGAAAACACTGAATACGGCATTGGCTGGCTTCCTTTGGGAGGTTATGTAAAAATAGCCGGAATGATTGACGAAAGCATGGATAAAGAGCAGATGAAACAACCTGCCAAGCCATGGGAATTTCGCAGCAAGCCTGCCTGGCAAAGACTTATCATTATGCTTGCCGGTGTAATTGTGAATGTGATACTGGGTTATTTTATTTATTCGATGATGCTGTGGAAATGGGGCGAAGAATATTTGCCTACTAAAGAATTGACATACGGTATTGCCGCCGACTCAACAGCCGAAAGAATCGGATTCAGAGATGGTGATAAAATTATTTCTGTAGATGGTAAAGAGTACGAAAGATTCAACGACATCAATAAACATTTACTTCTCAGAAAAACCGATAAAGTAACTGTTGACAGAAACGGTCAAAAAGTTGAGGTTGCCATTCCTGACAATATTGCCAAAACATTAATCGCCAACAAGAATGTAAATTTTGTAAGCGCCCGTATACCCAATGTTACATTGGAAAAAGTGATAGATACTTTACCCGCAGGAAAAGCAGGATTATTAGCGGGAGATAAGATTGTGGGAAGCGACAGTTTTCGTTTTGAGTATAATGATCAGGTAAGAGAATTCATCAGCAATAATGCAGGAAAAACCGTACCGCTTACTATTCAAAGAGGCACTGACACTACAGTAATCAATACGCCGGTTAGCAAGGATGGAACTATTGGCGTGGTGTTTAACAGTGCAAAAATGAACCAGTTTTTCAACACCAATAAAATTGATTACAACTTTTTTCAGGCACTGGCAGCAGGATTTCCCAAAACCTGGGAAACACTGGAAGATTACTGGCTGCAACTGAAACTTATTTTCGGAGGTAAAGTAGCTGCTAAAGATTCTGTAGGTTCCTTAATCACCATCGGAAGTATTTTCCCGGATACATGGGATTGGGCAAGGTTCTGGAGTCTCACCGCATTCTTCTCTTTGGTATTGGCTTTTATGAATATTTTGCCAATACCGGCACTTGACGGCGGACATGCCATGTTTACGCTCTACGAAATGATTACCGGCAGAAAACCATCTGATAAGTTTATGGAAGTTGCGCAAACCATTGGTATGATATTATTATTTGGTTTGATGATATTCGCACTGGGCAACGATATTTTAAGACTGTTCAGATAAAATTAATTTTAAGAATATAAATTATAGGTTTACTTTTATAACCTAAACTTTAGAACAACATAGCAGTTATGTATATTAATGTAAATCATCCCTGGCACAATGTACCCGCAGGCGAAAGATGCCCCGAGGTAGTAAACGCAGTTATCGAAATTCCGCAAGGTTCCCGTGCAAAGTATGAACTGGATAAAGACTCAGGATTGCTGAAAATGGACAGAGTTATTTACTCCTCTTTCCACTATCCCAACAACTATGGTTTTATTCCTAACTCACTGGGCGACGACCATGATCCGCTGGATATAATGGTGCTTTCTTCCATCAATATACAACCTCTGTGTATTGTAGAAGCAAGAGTAATTGGCGTAATGCAGATGATTGATAATGGCGAAGGTGATGATAAAATTATTGGTGTGGCACTTAATGATCAGTCGTTTAACCATTATCGCGATATCTCCGAGTTGTCTAATCACTTTTTCAATGAGTTGAAACACTTCTTTGAAGAATACAAAAGACTCGAAGACAAAGCGGTTAAGGTAGAGGATTTTGGTAACAAAGAACTGGCACAAAAAATTATCATGGATGCTCTTGAAAATTATGAAAGAACTTTCGGCAGGAAATCATAGTTTTTAAGTTTTTTATTTACATTTGTAAAAATTATAAAATACATGGAACAGGAAAAAGACAAATCAACTTCAAAATACTGGTTATATTTTTTTATTAGTGTAGCGGTGATTATTGCCATGCTTATTTGGGTAAGACCTTATTTCTGGCTTGCACTTCCTTTTGTAGTTACTTTCTTTGCAAAAGCATTAAACTTAATGGATGATAATTCTCCTGAAGATCAGGAAGTTTATTAATCTTTTATAAATATATTTTTAAAAGCAATCATTTATTGATTGCTTTTTTTATTCATAATCGCCGGAGGCGATAGAATAATATATGCGAGGCGAGGACGCCTCGCATAACTTTCACTGTTAACTCAATCTCTTTTTTAAATCTAAAGAATCATATCATCATCAAAATAGATTTTGTTTACCTGTAGTTCATCGTTTGAAACTTGCAACAATTCTTCTATGGTTTTAATCAACACTGGATGAACAATTTGCGGAGCAATTTCATGAAGAGGAACAAGTACAAAATTTCTCTGATGCATATAAGGATGCGGCACTTTTAAATCCTGCTCATCAATTATTTTATTTTCAAAAAGTAAAATATCAATATCAATAATCCGCTCTCCCATTTTTCGCTTTCTAATGCGTCCCATTTTATTTTCAATATTCAGTACCACGTGCAACAATTCATGAGCAGTCATCTCAGACCAGATGCTTACAACCATATTATAAAATTCCGGCTGATCTGTTACACCCCATGGAGCCGTTTTATAAACAGAAGATATTTTATCAATAGTCCCTGCTTGTTTTGCAATCATATCCATAGCGTTACGAAGATTATTCTTTTTATCTCCCATATTGGTTCCCAACGACAGAAATGCTTTATTCATCTGAAATAATTGTTTGGCAAATGTAATTTTATATTAATTATTTCCAGAATGAGTTTTCTTTTTTATTTTTACCACATATTTGCAACAGCGAATACTGCAATTTCTAAACTATAAACAGCTTTTCATCTTAAATAAAATTTATACTTATGAAAGATTTTTTTAAAATATTCCTTGCCTCGCTGGTAGCACTTTTTGTGTTCAGCATTATAAGTTTTGCCATTTCTTTTATTATGATGGCAGCATTTTCATCAATGGCAATGCAAAGTGAAGGTAAAATTAATGACAACAGTGTGT
>JAEWWO010000236.1 GCA_023396345.1 Bacteroidota bacterium | reverse complement strand
ATATATTCAGCAACAGAGAAAAAAGACTGCCCAATAAAAAAAACAGAAAATGGTACGAAGCCGATTTGAATTATGATTGCGGCAGAAGAAATGCCGACAGGGTAGTCTTCTCCAGCGATGGATTGATATATGTTACAAAAGATCATTATAACACCTTTGAAGAAAAATAAATAATGAGCGAAATAATAACTTTTGACTTTGGCTGTATTGCAACTGTAAAAGATTTTTACACCGTTGCTGCAAAAAAACTTTCTTTGCCGGAGCATTTCGGTAATAATCTGGATGCTTTGTGGGATAGTCTTACAGGTGATATTGCATTGCCTGTGCAAGTAGAATTTGTAAATCTCACACTAAACAAACTGGAAACGTTTGAAGAAATCATCAGCGTTTTTGAGGAAGCATCTGCGGAGCTTGGAGAAGATTTTTTATTTAGTTATTCTTTGGGAGTGTGAAAAAGTTTAATTGCCAAATTTCTTTATTTCTGAAGACTATAATAAAAATAAATTCTCTTGTCTCTTTATAAGACAAAATATCTTTTCCCATTTTTATTAATGGTTACAAATGACCTTATTTTATCTTGTTTATCAAATAAAATAAAACAAATAATTTGACTATTGCATTTAACAACAACTATATTATTTTTATTTATACCTTCAAGTTCTATATTCTTTTCTTTTGCATTTAATTTATTATAGTCCACATACTTTACTCCATTACACGTCTTTATTTCTTGTTTCAGAGAGGGGAATATTTGCATTAAAATAGAGTCTGGTATTGCAAAAGAATCCGACAGATAACTTCGAAAAACAACATCTTCACTTCTAAATGTATCGGACGAAATATATTCTATGAAATTTTTTGCAGTGCTCTTATATTTATTCTTTGAGCAAGAAATAGATGTTGTGGCAAATAAGATGCAAACGAATATTGAAACATTTTTAAACATATGAAATATATTTATTGACAGTTCCTATTTTTAATTGATTTAGATTTTAAATTTAAATTAATAAATAAAATTAGTTTCCAAATATTTTTTTAGTAAATATTTCAGTAAAATAATATTGAGAATAGCTTGTTTGTTTGTTAACTGATTTGCTTTTTGATTTTATAAAGTAATAATTAAAGAATATTTTTGTATGATATGTTCGCAGAAATTATAATACCGCTATACCTGCCTCAAAATTACACATGGTCTGTTCCGGAAGAATGGAGGGATGTTGTACAGCCAGGAATCAGGGTAGAAGTAGCTTTGCGCAATAAAAAATATACAGGTATTATAAAACGCTTGTTCACTGAAGCTCCTGAAGCTTTTGCTCCAAAACCTATATTGAATATAATTGATAAAGAGCCTTTAGTTTATAATGAACAACTTATGCTTTGGCAATGGATTGCGGACTATTATATGTGTACCGAAGGTGAAGTGATGCAGGCTGCCTTACCGGCAAATTTTAAACTCACCAGCGAAAGCGTACTGATATGGAACACTGACTTTCCTGAAGAAGATATGCAGGATTTGGAAGACGAAGAGTTTATAGTTGCCGAAGCATTGTTATTGAAAAAAGAATTACGCCTCTCTGAGGTGCAGCAACTTTTGGATTCGTCTCATGTATATCCTGTAATAAAAAAACTGATTGATAAAAGTGTATGCTACGTTTGGGAAGAACTAAAACAGAAATACAAGGAAAAAAAAGAAACCTATATTTTGCTGCATCCGTCGTATAACAACGACGAGCAATTAGAAAAACTACTCAATGAATGGTCAGGTGCTCCCAAGCAAATGGAAATGCTGCTATCGTATATTTATTTACAGCAAAGCGAAGGGGAAGTAATTAAATCTGCCTTGCTACAAAAATCAGGAGCTACGTCAGCTCAATTAAATGCGCTGATAAAAAAGAAAATTCTGATAGCAGAAAAGAGAGCTATTGACAGGTTGCCTTCTTTGCAACCGCAGGTAAACATTGACTTTGAGCTATCTGCGGCACAGCAGACTGCATTTGAAAACATTCGGCAAAATTTTGCGCAAAAGAATATACAACTGCTGCATGGTGTTACTTCCAGCGGTAAAACTCAGATATACATTAAGTTGCTTGAAGATGCAATCGCATCAGGAAAACAGGCTTTGTATATGCTTCCTGAAATTGCTTTAACATCGCAGATTATACGCCGATTGCAAAAACATTTTGGAGGAAATATTGCAGTATATCATTCAAAATTTAATGCGAATGAACGTGTAGAATTATGGAATAAAATTAAAACCGGAGAAACCAAAATTTTACTGGGCGCACGTTCTGCTCTATTTTTACCCTTTCACGATTTGGGATTGATAATAGTGGATGAAGAACACGATACATCTTATAAACAACATGAGCCTGCGCCTCGCTATCATGCAAGAGATTCCGCTATTTATTATGCGGGCTTATGCAACTCCAAAGTTTTGCTGGGAAGTGCTACGCCATCAATGGAAACTTATCACAATTGCATGTCTGATAAATATGCTCTGACAGAATTGTTTGAAAGGTACGGTAATGTTGAGTTACCGGAAATTCAAATGGCAGATATCAGATCCATCCCGCCGCCCGAAGAAGGAGAAGAGAAAGATATTTTTACACAGGATTTAAAAAAATCTATAGAAACATCTTTACAGCAAAATAAACAGGTAATACTTTTTCAAAACCGAAGAGGCTACACTCCTTATTTTATTTGTAATACCTGCGGATGGATTCCGCATTGCACGGATTGTGATGTTACGCTTACTTATCACAAGGCAAAGAATAAATTGAGTTGTCATTACTGCGGTAAGGAATATCCGGTTATTCATACTTGCATGGCTTGTGGTTCTGCTGATTTTAAGCAAAGAAATTTTGGTACGGAGAAAATTGAAGAAGCTGTACTGGAACAATTTTCTCAGGCACAGATAGCACGGATGGATTACGATTCTGTAAAAGGTAAAAACGATCATGATATTCTGATAAAAAGATTTGAACAAAAGGGGGTAGATATTTTAATCGGTACTCAAATGGTAGTGAAAGGACTGGATTTTGAAAACGTAAATCTTGTGGGTATTCTCGATGCAGACGGTATTCTTAACTTTACAGATTTCAGAGTAAATGAACGTGCTTTTCAGTTGATGGAACAAGTAAGCGGAAGGGCAGGACGCAGAGACAGTAAGGGTTTGGTGATTATTCAATCTACAAAAACCAATCATCCGGTATTAAACTTTGTACAGGCGCATGATTATAAATCTTTTTATGAATTTGAAATAGGCAATCGTGCAATTTATCAATATCCGCCGTTTACCAGATTGATACAAATCATTATCAAACACAAAGAAAAAAGCAGGGCAGAAGAAGCGGCAAATATGATGGGCAACTGGCTGCGCAAGCAATCTAAATTTCAGATTATCGGTCCGGCAGAACCCGTTATTGCACGTGTACGCAATCAATACATTCAGGAAATACTGGTGAAGTTGCCTAAGAATGCACAGCAGATTAATTACTGCAAAA
>JAEWWO010000407.1 GCA_023396345.1 Bacteroidota bacterium | reverse complement strand
GTTTATGACCTTCGGAAAGATTCTGTACTTGAACAGGGAATAGTTGCTCACGGTATTGGCTCTGAAACCGGTATACACGGACAACTTACGTTCAGTAACATACCCAACTCAAAAGCTACTTCTCTCGGAAAATATGCTATAGGCAACAGTTATACAGGACAGTTTGGTAAAGCTTATAAACTGCATGGGCTGGACACGAGCAATAGCAAGGCTTTTGAGCGTTATGTGGTTTTGCATCAATATCACATGGTGCCGCACGAACAAAAAAATCATCCCATCATCAGAAGTGAAGGTTGCCCTATGGTAAGCAGTCAGTTTTTTAAAACGCTGGAAAAATATATTGATACGGCAGATAAAAAAATTCTTCTCAATATTTATTATTGATGTAATGAGAACAGAAATAAAAAACTGTCTAAAATAGATAGATTCTTCATTCCGATAAATCGGAATCAGAATAACAACCTTTTTAGACAGTACACACTGTGTTTTTACAGATAATTATTTTTCTTTTATCTGATCTACCACTTTGGTAAGTACAGATTTCATTTTATCCAAAGCCCCGTCAAATGCATGTTTCAGCGTATCGGCGTTGTGAGAAACACTGTCAGGGTTTCTGCCTTTCACTCTGGCTTCTATCACACATTTTTTATCATCGGGAGAAGACTTCGCTTTGTTTTCATCAGAAAAATATACTTCAAATCTGGTAACGTATTGTTCAAAGCGTGAAAGTGATTTGCTCAGCAATTGCTTGTATTCTTCTTTAAAATCATCACTTCCTAAAATGTGATTATCTGTATTGATTTTTATTTCCATAAATCCGTTTTTTAGTTAATAAATGTAATTTAATCATAATACTTCAAATTTCAAACCGTATTCAATTGCAGAATCAAATATTATGTAAAAAGAAAGTTATTATTCTATAAGTATTTTATAGCCTATTTTTGCGCAAAAATATTTGTGTAGTGAAATTTTTGAAAGATCCTTTTTTGCTGAGTTTAATTGCCGTGGTAATCATTGCACTTAATTTTCCTGCACGTGGAGATTTTGCTGTATTTTTTGAATATTTATCCAACATATTTGTAGCACTTTTATTTTTTGTGCATGGTGCGTTACTCTCGCGAAAAGCAATAATAGCAGGCATTACACACTGGCGACTGCATTTATTTATTTTCTGCTGCACATTTATTTTGTTTCCGGTAATTACTTATTTGCTGAAGCCTTTATTCTCTCCTGCCTTTCCTGCTGAAGTGGTGGCAGGCGTTATTTACATGGCTCTTTTGCCTTCTACGGTTCAGTCTTCCATTGCATTTACATCCATCGCCAAAGGCAACGTGCCGGCTGCTATTTGCAGCGCATCTATTTCTAATATGGCAGGTGTATTTCTTACTCCGATACTGGTAAATATTTTATTGATGAAACAGGTTTCCGGTCAGTCAGTAAACGGCTTTGGAACCATTGTAGATACAGTGGTGCAGATATTTATTCCGTTTGTAATCGGACATTTATTGCATAACTCTTTTGGCAAATGGCTGGCAACAAAAAAATGGATTACCAAAACCGTTGATAACGGCACTATCCTGTTAGTGGTATTTGTAGCGTTCAGTGAATCGGTGGTGAGCAAAACATGGGATAATATTTCTTTGTGGATGCTGGTGAAACTTATTATTCTTTGTGCTGTAATACTGGCACTGGTGATGGTTGTGATTTATTTTTTATCGGCTAAACTTGGATTTAACCGCGAAGACAGAATTGCAATTTTGTTCTGTGGCTCAAAGAAAACGCTTGCAAACGGTTTGCCTATGGCACGAATTATTTTTGCGGGATTACCCATTGCCGGACTGATATTGCCCATTATGATTTTTCATCAGATACAACTAATGGTCTGCTCCTTTCTTGCCCAAAGATTCAGAAGAGAATATGAGAGATTAGAGGATAGAGGAAAGTTGATAGAGAATAGTTGAAAAATTGTGTCTTTCCCTACATATGGTTGACCGTTTTTAGTTAATAATTTTCGATGTTTGCACGCGAAAGATTTGCGCGCTATCGGGTGAGCTAGGATAGTTTTTTACAGGATTATAAATCCTACGATAAACCTTCGAAATTACAAATTCCGAAAAGCGTGAGAATAGTTGAAAATGGAAAATGGAAAATGGAAAATGTGACAATGTGATAATCTACTTTTATTCTCAACCTTAACCTTAACCTAAATCTCAACCTCAACCTATCACTTACAACCTACAACCTTCACTCCGCTAACAACTTATCTAAATCATTATAGAAATTCTTCTTATACTCTTCGTAAAACGAGCTGGTAGCCGGACCGCTGAAACCGCTGTGTATCTTACGCACTTTGCCATCTCTGCCGATGTAGATAAGAGAGGGATAAGCTTTTATTTTGTCAATCTGCGGTAAAGTTTTTTGTTCTTTTTCCGGATCGGAAACTTTTACAGGCGGTATCAGTATCGGATACTGCACATTGAATCTGTCGATATAAGGCTGCAATAGTTTTTTATTTTTTTCAAAATCCGTTGTGCGCTCATAAGCCAGCCCAATTACTTCCAGACCTCTGTGTTTGTTTTTGTTGTAGTAATCACTTAAAAAATCTGTTTCGTCCATACAATTCGGACACCAGGATCCCATAATCTGCACCAGCACTACTTTTCCTTTGTATTTATCATCATTTATAGAAACCATCTCACCTTCAGTAGAAGGAAAACTAAAATTCAGTCTTTCTTCTCCGGGTCTCATCTTTGTCAAATCCTCACCATCACCCATTTCCAGCGCATCGTTTCTTTTACCATGCCACGATTGTTTAGATGTTAATCCCGAATATAATACACCATTCGTCAATGTATTGTTGTCCGATATTTTTGCAGTCAGCAACATATTGTAGCCACCGTCAACCACAGACATCATCAGCG
>JAEWWO010000231.1 GCA_023396345.1 Bacteroidota bacterium | reverse complement strand
GAATAGAGTACATATCGCAGTCCTGCGGCAGTATTTCTAACTCCGTGTGCCAGATGAAGCCAGCCTTTTGTGGTTTTTATGGGAGGAGGTCCTTGTCCGTTCTTTTCTTCGTTAATAGTATGATATCGCTTTTTATCTATCACCGTTTCTTCTTTAATTATGGGATTCTCAATATTTTCACATAATCCAAATGCAATTCCTCCACCGCTACCTGCCTTTATAAAATTATCTTGTGGTCGTGTATAAAAAGCATATTTTCCATTTACAAAATTAGGATGTAAAACAACATTTCTTTGCTGCAATGAAGGTGTTTGCAAATTGGGAAATCTTTCCCATACTTTTAAATCCTTTGTTCTTACAATTCCACAAGATGCAACAGCAGCACTTTGATTATATTCTTGAACTGTCTTATCTCTCTTTTCTGAACAAAAAGTGCCATATATCCATCCATCTTCATGAGAAGTAAGACGCATATCATATACATTAATTTCTTCAGGTTCTGTATCAGGTAATACAACAGGGTTATCCCAAAATTTAAATCCGTCAATACCGGTTGAGCTTTCAGCCACAGCAAAAAAAGATTTTCTGTCTACACCTTCAACACGAGCTACTAATAAATATTTATTATTTAGTTTAATAGCACCGGCATTAAATACACTATTAATACCAAATCGCTCCATGAGATAAGGATTAGTCTCTTCATTAAAATCGTATCTCCAAAAAAGAGGTGTGTGCGCAGCAGTAAGTACAGGATATTTATATCTTACATAAATACCATTTCCAGGCAATATAGGAATGTTTTTTCTGAGAATCAACATATTATGTTCATTTTCAAGCAACTCATACCTTCTATTAAAAAGGCTATTCATACTTATAAAATTTTTTAATTTTTTAATTTATTCCACCATGTGTATTTCATAATAACGACAATTATTATTAATATAATTAATGTTATTAACAGTGGCATTTTGAGATATAGTATAAAATACATTGGGAGTAACACCAAACAAGTTTGTCCGACAATTCCTAGTATAATATTGAATATATCCAACTTAAAATCTTTATTTCTTTTAAAATTGCTGTCTTTCTCTAAAACAATTTTTAGAACCGGTTTCCAAAAACCCCACGACTTAACAGAAGTATAAAATTTTTCTAATACAATTTTATCCGTAGCCGGTGCAGTATATGTTCCTATTAGGCATCCGCAAAAAGAAACTATAAATAATAATGGAAACCAATAAAGAAAATCTACGCCGGATACAAGTTTTGACATTATTAATGCTCCCACAACTCCTACTATCATTCCATAATAGTATCCATTTGCATTAAACCGCCACCAGTACCATTTCAGGATATTCGCAGCAATATAACCTCCCCACAAACCAGAAACCAACCATTGTAATATAGCATTGACATCTTTTATAAAAAATCCAATTGCAGTACCTACAATTACGACTAAAATGCCGACAATATAATTCATATAAATTGTGCGTTTATTAGAAGCCTTTGGATTAATATATTTTAAGTAAATATCATTTACAATATAAGCCTGTGCGGCATTTAAAGTTCCGGAAAATGTGCCCATAAAAGCCCCAAGAAGACCTGTAATAACAATACCCAACAATCCGGCAGGTAAATAATTATTAATAACACTTGGCAATACTCTTTCAAAATCTATAATGCCTGTTTCATTTTTTACATTCAATAAATTAAAATAAAGTAAACCTAGAACTGAAATACCCATAATCATCATATATCTAACAGGCAATAAAACAACCGATACAAAACCAGACATTTTTGCTGCTTCTTCCGGACTTTTAGCAGATAAAGTTTTTTGCATATCATAGTTTGGAGCAAACCCGGCCAAAGAATTGAGAATTCCTTTAAACAACATCATCATAAAAAATATGCCAAATAAGCTATACCCATCTGATTTTATTTTATCATTGGCAGATTCCAAAATTCCTGACCAGCTTAAGTTTAATTTTAATCCGAAAAAAGGATTATACCATTCTTGTGGCACATGTATTTGGGATGTTTTTAAATGTTTCATTGCTATTATGCCAATAGCGATGCACCCTATAGTCATAATCATATACTTAATTACATCACCCAAAACAATACTGTGCATGCCTCCCAAAACAGAATAGAAAACTGCAAAAACAGTAAATACGATACCATAAAAATGAGGAACATATTCCGCAGGTATGGAAAACGGCAAGTAAGAACTTAAAAACTCCCATGGAATAAATATTTCAATAAATTTTCCTAAACCTACGAATCCATATGCCATAAATCCTAAACAACTAATGATTGCAAAAAGAACGACGATAGTATGTGATCCTTTTACGCCTTTTCCTTTCGTACCAAAGCGAGATGCAAGCCACTCAGCTCCGGTAGTTGCATTAGACCTGCGCAGCCATTTTGACAAATAAACCATATTGAATATTTGATTAAATACCGGCCACAGCCAAGGTATCCATATTGCTTTAAAACCATACACCATTGTAATAGACACCAGCCACATTGTACCGCTGATATCAAACATATCGGAAGCATTACTAAGTCCCAGCATATACCATGGAATCGATTTTCCACCAAGAAGATAGCTTTCTTTATTTACTTTGGCTTTATTGCGAAGAAAAATACCAAGCAATACCATACATACCAAATAGGAAGCAAGAATTAAAATATCTATCAATTGAAGTCGCATTCCATTTTTTATTAAGTTAATACAAATTTAACAAAGGTGAGGTCGAATTTTTTAATATTATTTTATCGCTTTCTTATTAAATTTATGCAATACCACTCCACGCATAACAAAAGTGATTCTTAATATTGAACTATACAGTTATAATTTATTGATTTAAAATTTTAGTTTCTGTCTGCATTAAAGGTTCTTTAGGTTCATACAATAACCAATATTCTGAACGATATTCGGGCTTGCCATCAACTTCTATTACTAACTTAAACCGATCTGTCTTCCAGTGTGGTAATTGGTAAGGAGCAGTTACTGGCCCTTGTGCATTTTTATATGCTTCTAATTCATTAAAATTCCAAGTAAGAAGCTCTGTTTGCTCATTTCCGGCAATTAATTTTACAACAGCTTTCCCGGAAGATACTTTTTTCTGAAGATCATTAAGCATCCATGCTTTTGTTGTAAAACTTTCACCCTCTTTCCACTTCAATTTTGAAATCTCTGCGGAAGCGCATACCGGTCTGCACGATGCTTTTACGGCGTAGAATGCAGGCTTTGGCTCATTAGGATAATTGATCAGACTATTATTTGCCGCGGTATACCACGGTTCATTATAACACCAGTTCAATGCCATAGCACAATAAGGTTTTTGTCTTCTTGCTGTTTCATAAATTGCTTTATACCCTTCGCATTGCAGGAATTGTCCTTGCGTCACCAATTCTTCCAAGTTCTTTGCTTTACCAAAATAAGATTTAAGAAGTTCCGGCATCAGCCATGTTTCTCCTACCCAAGCCTTAAAAGCATGATGACTTTCCCAAGACGTTCCTTCTTTGGGAGGCCATAGCTCGTTAGCCGGGATAATTTTCTTCAATATTTCCACTGATGAAGGTGAAGGCATTCCAAACTCTGTATAAGCCGTGTTGTGTGCTTCTTTCATTAATTTATATACTTCAATTCCTGTCCACGGATCTTTAAATACATAATTTCCATGCGCCATTCCAAAAAGTGGTGAAGTAGGGATAAAAGGAGTGTTCTTATCCAGCTCATAAGTTAAGCTATTCAGCAATCTCAGCGGATGCGACTGGTCGGTCA
>JAEWWO010000180.1 GCA_023396345.1 Bacteroidota bacterium | reverse complement strand
GACTGCTTCCTCATACCAATGCGCTCCATTGGTGGTAGTGAAAAAACTCGTCATTACGATGAGTGAGCTACGAACAAAGATGCAATCTTCTTATAATTAGTTAAATCAATTTAATTTAATTACTTTGTATTATTAAACTCAATTTAATTCTTATTTAAATGATTTCTATAATCCACAACCCCAATTGTTCTAAAAGCAATTCTGCGTTACAATATTTAAAAGATTTGAATCAGGAAATTCTCATCAGAGATTATCTCGATGTTCCATTGAAAAAAGAAGAAATTTCATCCATTGTAAAAATGCTGAACATCACACCTTATGAGCTTCTCAGAAAAAATGAAGCACTCTTTCATTCATTAATTGAAAATAAAAATTTATCTGATGATGAAATTCTGCAATTGATGGCAGACAATCCGATTCTTATTGAACGTCCTATCATTATCAAAGATGAAAAAGCAGTAATAGCCAGACCGTTGGAGAAACTGAAAGATTTTATGAAATAATTACAATCTAAATATTTAGTTACAATGTATTTTCAGTGTAATTTTATATAGCTTATAAACCCATGCTATATGTTTACCACAAAGAAATATTTGATGATTGCCACAGCGGCTATAGTGCTTTCCTGTAGCAATACAGAAAACAACAATCCGGCGCGCTCCACCATTCAGATAACAGAAACAGTACATGCTGCTGAACAACAAAAGCCAAAAACTTTTTATCAACTGCTTGCAGATACAGCCTTAGGTTTGATAAATCCATCTATTGTGTACGATCCGGCATATGTGCAACTTACGTATCCCGGAGGTGATGTGGCTCCGGATAAAGGCGTTTGTACGGATGTAATCATAAGAGCTTATCGCAAAATGGGCATCGATTTACAGAAAGAAGTACATGAAGACATGACAAAAAATTTTAGTCTTTATCCTGCGAAATGGGGTCGCAGAACGCCGGACAAAAATATTGATCACAGACGTGTGCCAAACCTGATGACATTTTTCACCCGAAAAGGAAAAAGTATTCCTGTAAGTAACAACGCTACAGATTATTTACCCGGCGATATTGTAACCTGGAATCTCAGCAATGGCATGACACACATAGGTTTGGTGGTTGATAAAAAATCTGCTGACAAAGAAAGATATCTGCTGCTGCATAATATTGGAGGCGGACAGGTTTTAGCTGATTGCTTGTTCAGCTATGAAATAACCGGACATTACAGATACAATAAAATGTAGTTACTGCAACAACTGCATATGCCCCGACATATCGTCAATAAATTTCTGCAAAGGTTTTTGCACCATCATTTTTATCATAGGATTAAATCTGCCGTCAAACACAATTTTCACCATTGTTTGCGATGCGTTCAATCCCTGTAAATTAATTACCAGATCAAAATCCAACGACGGGTTTGCTGAAGTCAGAACGATTTTTTCATTGGTGATTTTTTCTTTTATATCCAGCGCAATATCCATTGGCGCACCTTTTATGGCAAATACAAAACCATTGTCCTTTGCTTCAAACTTTGTAACGCTTTCGGGCATTACTTCTTTTAATTTCGCCGGATTATCTACGTAACCAAACAACTCTTCTACAGGTTTGTTCACAACCGTATCCTTACTTTCCAAATGCATATTTATAAATATTAATCAAACAAAAATAACTGAATAAATATTTCTCTGAAAAAAGTTTTTCAGAATTAATTCATAAACATATTATCAATTAGTCTTACGCCACCAATATAACCCGCAAATAAAGCAGACAATTTTTGCTCACCGTTCCACAACTCAACAGGCTCAAGCGTTTCCGCATCATGAAAAGAAAAATAATCAATTTTTTCAAAACCTGCATCCAGAATATTTCTCTGCGCACGAGCACTTAGTTCTTCCAGTTCCATTTCGTGTAAATGCGCTTTGCTGTACTCCAGCATTTTACTTATGATAGTTGCTTTATCTTTTTGTTCTTCTGTAAGTCTTGCGTTTCTGCTGCTTGCAGCCAGTCCGCTTTTTTCACGCAGGGTCTCTCCTATTATCAGCTCGGTATTGATGTTTTTTAATTCCATCATCTTCTTTACAACCATTATCTGCTGTAAATCTTTTTGCCCCATAAACAATTCATCTGGCTCTACCATTCTCAGTAATTGTTCCACCACCTGACTCACACCCTGAAAATGTCCCGGACGAAATCTTCCTTCCAGAATAGTTTCAACAAAACCTAAATCGTAAGGCTCTTTCAATGCTGTTCCATCGGGATACATTTCTTCTACCGACGGAAGAAAAACTACATCGCAATTATTTTTTTCCAGCAACAAAATATCATTTTCAATGGTTACGGGGTATTTATTAAAATCGTTTTTATCGTTAAACTGTGTAGGATTTACAAAGATGCTGCAGACGGTTTTATTTCCTCTTTTCACTGACTTTTCAATCAGTGATAAATGACCGTGATGCAACGCTCCCATAGTAGGCACAAATCCAATTTTTCCATTATTATCTCTTATTTTCTGTAGATTCTTCTTTAGTATTAAGGCTGTTTTTGTTAAAATCATGTCGTATATATATTTTAAAGTGCCAATATTAGGCTAATTTTCATTAATTTTGCATACTATTTTATTTTTCGAACGTAATTAGAGGTAGAATGTCCAGTAAAAAAAGAGTTTTATTTATTTCCACAGAATTTTCTCCATTCTTAGAATTGACAGAGTTCTCAGAAATTATTAATCAGTTGGCTATTAAAAGCAATGAAAATGAATTTGAAGTAAGATGCATCATGCCGCGCTTCGGGGTTATTAACGAACGCAGACATAAGTTGCACGAAGTTGTAAGACTTTCGGGAATTAATATTTCTGTAGACAATGATGACTATCCTCTGCAAATAAAAGTTTCATCGTTGCCAAATGCAAGATTACAGGTTTATTTTTTGGATAATGAAGAATTGTTTAAAAGAAAGTTTGTTTTCAGAGATGAAAACGAACAATGGTTTGATGATAACGGATTACGTTCTGTTTTCTTTGCCAAAGGCGCACTGGAGACAGTTAAAAAATTTGGCTGGCCTCCTGATATTATTCATTGCAGCGGCTGGATGACTTCGCTTATTCCCATGTACTTAAAAACTGCTTATAAAAAAGATCCGGTATTCAGCAACAGTAAAGTTGTTTACTCTGTGGGAGGTGTAGACTTTGATGAAAAGCTTGAAGACAACTATTTAGAGCTTGCAAATATACACGCAGGTATTAAAGAAAAAGACTTGCAGGTATTTGCCCCACTCGATTATGCTTCACAAATTAAAGGCGGAGCTGTAAATGCTGATGCCATTGCTTTTGGCACCGAAGGTGTTGACGAGAAAATGGTAAAAGAACTTTCTAAAACCAGAGGCAAGAAAATTTTAAAGTTTCAGGGATACGAATCTGATTTAACAGAGTATTTTGAACTGTTTAATGAGTTAGTACCTTAGTTTTGTAAATAAATTTATTTCAGAATAATAATTGATTCGAAAATTGAAAAAGAACAAGGCCTTAGTTGCAGTAATATTTGCCATATTGAGTATAGCTGCCTGTACAAAATTTGTATCTACTGATATTGGCGTGGGAGAATTGATACCGCCTATTGATGGTGTTACGGTGAAAGACACTACATTTGAAGTGATTGTAAACACACACGATACAACGGCATTAACAGCCTACGGTTTAGAAAATATGCATATTTTGGGAATATATGATGATGCTGAATTTGGCAAAACACAAGCTGATATTTACGCACAATTTCAACCTGCTAATTACCCATTCAGATTTGCAGTTCCTGTTGACAGTATCAAGACAATTGACTCTGTAGTTTTAGTGATGCAAACAGATGGAACATATTATGGCGACAGTACTAAAAATATGGGATTCAGAGCATTTCAAATCAATGATCCTACTTTTGATTACACTCCTAACGCTCCTTTTTCTATCAACAAAACATTTACAACTTCATCTGAAATTACATACAATGGAACAGAGCAGTTTGTGAGTCCACTCTCCTTAAAGGACACAACAAAAAACGTTTTTTTAGACAGTTCGGGAATAGGACAAATTAGAATCAGACTGAACAATTCATTTGCCCAGCAAATAATGAATATGGATACAGCGAGTTTTAGAAATGATACATTGTTCAGACAGGCATTTAAAGGAATCAAAGTCAGTTCTACTTCAGGAAATGCATTGACTCCAATCTATTTAGCAAGCTCAAGACTGGCAATTTATTATAAATATATTAATCGCACTGATGGCAGCGATGATACTACTGTTGCTTACCTAAACCCTGATATACGCTCTGCAAGCAGCAATAATATTATAAATAACAGAACAGGCACTACCTTAACGTCCATGCCGGTAGGCAATACTACTACAGGCAACGAATTCATTCATTTACAGGCTGCTCCCGGTGTATATGCACGACTGACTATTCCGGGACTTTCAGCACTTCAAAACAGAATGATATACAGAGCAGAGTTAATTATAGATGAAGTACCACAAACTGTTCAGAATAAATTCTTTCCAAATTTATTCCTTGCTGGAATAGACAACTCAGGCAGAAGAGTTTTATTGAAAGATGCCTCTATTGGTCAAAAATATTTTGGGAATAACGTTATTGATGATTATTATATAGCCGGACTTATTGCATTTGGAAGTGCTCCTTTTATTAAAAAAGATTCTATTAATAATCTGAACTATTATCAGTACAATTTCAAGCTTACGTCTCATGTGCAGGACATTGTAAAGGGAGTAACGCCTAACTATCCTATTGATATATTTGTACCAAGCAGAGATTCTGTTTACAGTACCGTATTAAGCAAATATGTGGATGTTCAGGGTTCTCAGCGTACAGGCGAATATTACAATCTGAATTATCCGGCAATACAAAGAATAAAAGTTTACGGTAATAATACAAACAATCCGCACAAAATGCGTTTGCGTGTTGTATATTCACCCATTCAATAATCTTACTTATTAACAACTATAAAAACAGTTTTTTAAATGGCTTATTTATTTACTTCTGAAAGTGTGTCAGAAGGACATCCCGATAAAGTTGCAGATCAGATATCTGATGCTTTGATTGATAATTTTATGGCTATTGATCCGCAAAGTAAAGTAGCCTGCGAAACGCTGGTTACAACCGGTCAGGTGATTCTTGCGGGAGAAGTAAAATCTACTGCCTATCTTGATGTGCAGGAAATAGCCAGAGATGTTATCAGAAAAATAGGCTACACAAAGAGTGAATACATGTTCGAGGCGAATGGTTGCGGCGTACTGTCGGCTATTCATGAACAATCAGCCGATATCAATCAGGGTGTGGAAAGAAAAGACAAGGAAAATCAGGGCGCAGGCGATCAGGGAATGATGTTTGGCTATGCAACCAATGAAACTGAAAACTACATGCCTTTGGCACTGGATCTGGCGCATACATTATTGATTGAACTTGCACAATTGCGCAGAGAAAATAAACAGATAAAATATTTGCGTCCGGATGCTAAAAGTCAGGTTACACTGGAATACAACGAAAATCATCGCCCTGTAAGAATTGATACAATTGTAATCTCTACAC
>JAEWWO010000158.1 GCA_023396345.1 Bacteroidota bacterium | reverse complement strand
CCCTTTGGTGTGAATAAAAAATAACTGTTTTCGTAGCCCGCATAATTTTCAAAATCGGTTTTATCAAGCATGGTATTCAGGTCACTGTTTTTTCCTGTAACAAGCATGTAATAAGGTCTGCGTACATTCCTTCCATTTAAATCAATAGAAGAAGGACGTTGACTTTCTATAAAATATTTACCATTAAAATTAGAATTGAACTTCAGGAATATTGTAGAAAAATCATTCTTCTTCAAAGCATCCGATACATTCATTACAATGGAATTTTTTGCCAATTCAAGATATTGTTGAGACGTACCTGCACTGTCGGAAAAAATAAAATCTGAAATCAAAATATTTACATCATCCGGTTTGGTTGTAACAGATCGATTGATGATATCCGGCAGATAAGAAGTAGATGTGCCGCAACCTGAATTCTGAAAGCTTACAGGATTCAGATTCAGAAAAAATTGTTGAATATCGGCAGTTGTAGCATTTAATTTTTGCGGACAAATAGTATTGTTGATGTAATAAATATTTACATCTTTTGCGATGTCACGGGATTTTAAATCTGTAATAAAACCCAGTATGGCATTTTTAAAGTCTGAGCCGGCATTTACATACCCGTTCATGCTGCCGGAGTTTTCAATATAAATATTGTAAACACCTTTCGTATTAGAAACTTCGGGTGTGCTTTCTGTTGCGGTTGAAACGTCTTCGCTTTCCTGAGTTTTCTTTCCGTACGCACCACTTCCACTTTCGCTACTGTTACACGCTACGAATAAAGAAAAAATGAATATGAAAATCAAATAATACCGTTTATCCATTTATATTTCAATTGATAATGAAACAATATTTAATGATTAAGACTATAAAAATCTATTGTCCTAATCGGTAATAATTAAGCTTTGGAATGACAAATATATTATTTTTAAAAGGAATTTTTAATATAAATAACACATTAATAATTTATTGATTAAAAGTAATATAACATCATTTTTGTAAAGTAAATTACTATTTTTGTTCAAATGCTTGAAAATTTAGATTTTAACAGGAATATACATATTTGGGTAGCAAATACTTTTCCGCCCAATACCGTGCTGGCTATACAGATAGCGTATAAAGTATTATTTATTCTGGCAATATTTTTTGTGCTGGATACGCTCTTGAGTCTTATGATTTCTCCTATCGTAAAAAAACTGGCGCAAAACTCAAGCAAAAGAATTTATGCCATCGGTTACGAAAAGAGAGTACATAAATCTTTCATACATTTTATTGCATTGGGACTAACATACTTATGTATAGATTACTTCTTTTTTCCCTATCATCCGCAGAGTTACAGTATCATTAACCGTGTGTTTATCTCAGCCATAATTATTGTATGCATCAATCTGTTTTTCAGAATTGTAAACACACTTGAAAGATATTATCAGTTATCGCTCAACTACAAAGGAACGGCAATGGTTACATTGCTGCAATCAATAAAAGTATTTGGTTATTTTCTTGCGGGCATTGCTTTAATAATGATTCTGTTCAATGTAGAAATCTCCAGCATATTGGCTACCATTGGTGCTACTACGGCTATTTTTGTATTGGTTTTCAGAGATACTATTTTGGGTATTATTTCCGGATTTAATGTGGCAACATCCAGAACAATTAAAGTGGGTGACTGGATTTCAATTCCGAAATATAATTTAGAAGGGAATGTAACAGAAATTAATCTGCTGACATCTAAAATTGCCAATTTCGATAAAACAATTTCCACCATTCCTACTTACGATTTAATCAATACAGAAGTAAAGAATCTACAGATATTAATTGACGGCAATTCCAGAAGAATACAGCGTTCCATTCATTTTGACATCAGTTCTTTTAAATTCATGGATGAAGAATTAAAAGAGAAATGGTTGCAGATAAATCTTATTCATGACTACATTCAGCAAAAGTCCGAAGAGATTAATGCAAAAAGAAAATCAATCACTCAACCCGAAAATATTATTAACGGCGAACAACTCACTAACATCGGCGTTTTCAGAATTTATATTGAAAATTATCTGAAAAGCCTTGACACCATTGATAATGACAACACCATAGTGGTAAGACAGAAGCCTGCTTCTCCGCAGGGACTTCCTCTGGAAATCTACTGCTTCACTACTTCGGGCGGATTTGTTGATTTTGAAAAAACACAGGCAGATATTTTTGACCATATATTGGTGGCTGCCGGTTATTTTGATTTAAAAGTTTTACAGACAATTGTGTAAATTAGCATATAGTTAATGAATTTACTTTATCATTATTGATTATATTTGCTATCGACTAAAAAACACATATTTTATGAATTTGCATGAATATCAGGCTAAAGAATTATTGAGAAAATACGGCGTTCCCACCCAGGAAGGCTTTGCAGTAGAAACTGTAGAAGATGCTGTAGAATCGTACAACAAAATCAAAGAAGAAACCAACAGTAAGTTTGCTGTAATAAAGGCGCAGATTCACGCCGGCGGCAGAGGTAAAGGAAAAATAAAAGGCACGGAACAACGTGGCGTACAGGTTGTAAAAAGCGCAGAAGAAACTGCAGAAGTTGCAAAAAATATTTTGGGTAACACACTGGTTACTTTACAAACAGGTGAAGCTGGTAAAACCGTTAATAAAATCTTTGTAGCAAAAGATGCCTATTACGAAGGACCGAATGAAACCAAAGAATATTATTTATCTATTCTGGTTGACCGTGCAAAAAAACAAAACGTAATCATGTACAGCACCGAAGGCGGCATGAACATTGAAGATGTGGCACACGATACTCCTGAAAAAATATTTAAAGAATGGATTGATCCAAGTGGAAAACTGTTGCCTTATCAGGCAAGAAAAGTTGCCTTCAACTTAGGTCTTTCAGGCGATGCATTTAAAAATTGTGTAAAGTTTGTTACGTCACTCTACAATGCATTTAATGAACTTGACGCCAGTATGCTTGAGATAAATCCTTTGTTTAAAACATCTGACGATAAAATAATTGCCGTTGACTGTAAATTAAATATCGATGACAATGCTTTGATGCGTCATCCGGATGTGGCTGCTTTAAGAGATGAATCGGAAGAAGATCCTACAGAAGTGGAAGCCGGGAAACACAACCTGAACTTTGTGAAACTGGATGGCAACGTAGGCTGTATGGTAAACGGTGCCGGACTGGCAATGGCTACTATGGATATGATTAAACTAAGTGGCGGCGAACCCGCGAACTTCCTCGATGTAGGCGGTACGGCCAACGCAGAAACTGTAGAAGCAGGATTCAGAATTATATTACGTGACCCTAATGTAAAAGCTATTTTGATTAATATCTTTGGCGGTATCGTTCGTTGCGACCGTGTGGCTGACGGGGTTATTCAGGCTTATCAGAAATTAGGGAATGTTGAAATACCTATCATTGTTCGTTTACAGGGAACTAATGCAGAAGAAGCCAAAAAACTTATCGACGAGAGTGGCCTAAAAGTACAATCTGCAATTCTTTTAAGCGAAGCTGCTGAACTGGTAAAACAAGCTGTGGCTTAATTAATTTCTATAATTAAATATCAATTTAAAATCTTTTAATTCTATGTCATACTTATTACACGGCAGTTTAACCGCTAAAGCCGGACAACAAGACAAACTTGCAGATATTCTGCTACAGGCATCACAATTAGTTGCAAAAGCCAAAGGATGTAAATTATATGTAATAGGTAAAGATGACGAAAAAGAAAATGATGTTTATGTTACAGAAATATGGGATAGCAAAGAAGACCACGATAATTCTTTAAAAATAGAGGATGTGCGTGAGTTGATATCTGAAGCTATGCCATTACTTGACGGAGCTCCGTCTAAAGGTCAACAATTAGAAATCTTAGGAGGACATGGATGTTGATAAAATTTTTATCAGATACAAACATTACCTCATTCATAAAATAAAATTATCTCATGAAATTATTTAAACAACTATTCATCGGTTCATTAGCAATATTATTTGCTATCAACTCGCAGGCACAACTAAAGACTCCACCGGCGAGTTCTTTCCAGTCAGTAAAACAATCTTTTGCTCTTTCTGAAATTAATCTAGAATATTCCAGACCTAATGCAAAAGGAAGAAAAGTGTTTGGCGGACTTGTTCCTTACGGAAAAATCTGGCGTACAGGAGCAAACAATTCTACAGTAATAACTTTGGGAGAAGATGTAAAAATCAACGGTCAGGATATTAAAGCGGGAACCTATTCCATCCTTTCTATTCCTGATAAAGACAGCTGGACTGTACTTTTCAATACAGATACAAAGTTGGGAAGCAATGTAGCAGCATACGACAACACAAAAGAAGTTTTACGCCTGAAAGTAAAACCTGCTAAAACTACTTATACAGAAACATTTACCATTAATTTTTCCAATGTAAAACCGGCCTCAGCGGATATGGATATTCAATGGGAAAACACTTTAATCAAACTGAATATTGTTGCTGATATTGATGGTAAAATAATGGCTAAGATTGATGAAGAAATGAAAGGTGCTAAACCTCCGTACTATCAGGCAGC
>JAEWWO010000122.1 GCA_023396345.1 Bacteroidota bacterium | reverse complement strand
ATGTAGAGCTTTCTATTAATCCGAATACGAAATTTTTTAGAACAGAAAATTCTTGGGTAGAAGCCGAATTTTATTTTTATGGAATATTAAAAGATGCCGGAGGTAAAAGCAAAGCTAATATTCATATAGACACAACCGATTATGGTTATTTAGCTATCGAAACTGGGAAAGATTTTTTAATGGAACAAGAAGAAAATTTACTATATAAAGAATTCGGGGTTCGAGCTACGGGGAAACAGAACGTGGAAACTGGTGAAATTGACACTAAGTTTTTAAAACTTGTAGAATTAATTAACTATAATCCCAAATTTGACTCAGATTATTTGTCTTCATTAATTAACAAGGCCAAGAAAAGCTGGAAAGGAATAAATACAGATGAATGGCTATCTAACCTACGGGGAGAATATGAAGCATAGCGTTCTTTTAGATACAAGTTTTTTTGTAAGACTCTTGAATGATGAAGATTCTTTGCATGTAAATGCTAAAGGTTATTTTCGTTATTTTCTTGAAAATGAAATAACACTTAAAGTTTCAACTATATCAATTGCAGAATATTGCGTGAGAGGTAAAGTGGATGAACTTCCTCTAAGAAATATTCAAATAGTTCCTTTTAATTTAGAACACGCACAAAGAACAGGGGAATTTGCAGAAGCTATCTATGAAGAAAATAAAATAAATAAAGAGAGACTTTCCCCACGTGCCATTATTCCAAATGATTCTAAGCTTTTCGCACAAGCTGACCTTGACAAGTCAGTTACTTACCTCGTTACGTCTGACATTAGATCTAAAAACACTTTCTCTGCATTAATAAAACGAATCACTCCGAAATTTCAAATAATTAACATTTCGACACCTTTTAACGAAACTTTTGGAGTATTAGATTTATAATAAATAAGTACAAGCACCCCCCCATTTACAATTTATTTAGCATCGTTTTTTCAATTAATCGTTTCCTTCATATTATCTTTAATTAAAATAATGTAGAGATATGTCTGAAGCAAAAATTATTTGGGTTGATGATGAAATTGACAGCCTGAAATCTCAGAAAATTTTTTTGGAGCAGAAAGGATACAGCATAGAAACTTTTACCAATGGATTTGATGCGATTGAATATATTAAAGACAACAGACCGGATGTGGTTTTTCTGGATGAATCTATGCCTGGCATGAGCGGACTGGAAACGCTTACAGAAATTAAAAATATATACGCTACACTGCCTGTAGTACTGATTACCAAAAACGAAACTGAAAATCTGATGGAAGAAGCCATCGGCAGCCAGATTTCCGATTATCTGATAAAACCCGTAAACCCCAATCAGATTTTACTGAGTCTGAAAAAAATCCTCAACAGCAAAATGCTGGTGGCGGAAAAAACCACCACCTCGTATCAACAGGAATTTCGTAAATTGTTTATGGCACTGAACGACAATCCCGGACACGAGGAATGGATGGATATTTACAAAAAACTGGTTTACTGGGAAATGGAAATCCAAAAGGCCGACAGCCCCGAAATGAAAGAGGTATTGCAATCGCAGAAACAGGAAGCCAATACAGAGTTTTTTAAATTTATTTCAAAAAATTATGCCGACTGGATGGCGGGCGATGAAGACGCTCCGATAATGAGCCATAATTTACTCAAAGAAAAAGTAATACCCAAACTGGAGCAAGGCACTCCGTTGTTTTTTGTATTGATAGATAATCTCCGCTTCGATCAGTGGAAAATTATTCAGCCCCTGGTGGCAGAAAATTTTAAGCTATTGAAAGAGGAAACTTTTTACAGCATTCTGCCTACTGCCACACAATACAGTCGTAATGCTGTTTTCAGCGGAATGCTGCCGCTGCAAATGGAACAAAAATTTCCCGACAAATGGAAAAACGATGAAGAAGAAGGTGGTAAAAATCTGGCAGAAGAGGAATTTTTAGCCTCGTTTATCGGCAGATTACAAAAAAATAATATTAAATACAGTTACAGCAAAGTTGTCAGCAGCAACGATGCGCAGAATCTCGTAAACAATATTCACAACCTGCTGCAAAATGATCTCAACATCATTGTATACAATTTTGTAGATATGTTGAGCCATGCCCGCACCGAAATGGAAGTGCTGAAAGAACTCGCCGGAGACGATGCAAGCTACAGAAGTCTTACCCGTTCCTGGTTCGAACACAGTCCGCTGAATCAGGCTCTTAAAAAAATTGCCGATAAAAAAATTAAAATGGTGATTGCTACCGACCACGGAAGCATTCAGGTAAAAACGCCTTATAAAGTAATAGGCGATAAGCAAACCACCACGAATCTACGCTACAAACATGGAAGAAACCTTAACTATGGCGATAAAGACGTGCTGGCTGTGCGCAATCCCAAAGATTTCGGACTACCATCGCCCAACGTAAATTCTTCTTTTGTATTTGCTAAAGAAGATGGTTTCCTTTGTTATCCTAACAATTATAAATATTATGTTAACTATTACAAAAATACCTATCAGCACGGAGGCATAAGTATGGAAGAGATGATAATACCCGTGATAACGCTGGAATCCAAATAAAAACTTTGACATTTTAATAAATAATACTTACCTTTGCCAACCTAATTTTTTTGACCATGAGTAGCCGGCATGCATATGAGATACCGTTTGTGAGTTTGAAGCAGGGCATTCATATGTACAGGTATGAAATTACGGACAAGTTCTTTGCGGATTTTAAAGACCAGGATTTCACTGATTGTCAGGCAGTTGTAGACCTTGCGCTGGAGAAGAATCCGACATTGATGCGATTGAAGTTTGATATTTCGGGAAGTGTGCGTGTAAGTTGCGACAGATGTGGCAATCCTTTGAAAATAAATCTCTGGGACGAATTCAACATCATTGTAAAAATGGTAGAGAATCCCGATGAAATGAATGAGCAGGAAGAAGATCCCGACATATATTATATTGGTTTGCAGGAAAGTCATCTGCATTTGAGCGACTGGATATATGAATTCATCAATCTGAGTATTCCGTATCAAAGAGAATGTGCCGAAGATGAAATAGGCGGTCCGCAATGTAATAAAGAAGTGCTGGAAAAGCTGCGCAGAATGAGAGAAGAGACTGAAAAAGGCAGCAATTCTATATGGAAAGGTCTGGAAAATTTAAACCTGAACGATGAAAATCAGGAAGATAACGAAACAAAATAATAAAATTATAAATTTTAAAATATGCCAAATCCTAAACGCAGACACTCAAGTCAGAGAGGTGCAAAAAGAAGAACGCATTACACTGCCGAGCAGGTAACATTGAGCAAAGATGGTACTACAGGTGAAACTCACGTACGTCATCGTGCTCACGTAAGCGAAGGAAAATTATACTACAAAGGAAAAGTTGTTGCAGAACAAGCTCCAAACAAAGCATAAGTTTGTATATTGCAACCGATAAAATAATTTGTAATTAATTTTCTTAATCAGATTATGAATATAGGACTGGACATGATGGGTGGCGACTACGCTCCTCTTGAAGCTGTAAAGGGCCTGGCTCTTTATCTGAAAGACGCACCCCAAAACTGTTCGGTTTTTTGCATTGGCAGAAAGCAGGATTTAGAACCTCTTTTTCAGGAATATGGCCTGACAGACCATCCTGCTCTGGAAATTATTGATGCACCCGAAGTAATCGGATATAACGAACATCCTACAAAAGCTTTTAAAGAAAAGCCGCATTCCTCTATTTCCATAGGTTTTCATCTGCTGTCAACCGGAAAAGTGGATGCCTTTATCAGCGCCGGCAACACCGGAGCAATGCTGGTAGGCTCTATGTATTCGGTAAAAGCTATTGAAGGTGTGCAACGCCCGGCAATCGCTACTTTTGTTCCGCAACTGAACGGCGAAACAGGTTTGTTGCTGGATGTGGGATTAAATTCCGATTGTAAACCGGAGCATCTAAACCAGTTTGCCACTCTTGGTTCTGTGTATGCAAAAGAAGTATTGCATATAGCTGAACCCACTGTAGGATTAATGAATGTGGGCGAAGAAAAAGAAAAAGGAGATAACCTTTCTCTGAATACCTATCCCCTGCTGGAAAAAAATCCGCACATTAAATTCCACGGCAATGTGGAAGGTCGCGATATGTTTAATGGCAAAGTGGATATCATTGTTTGCGATGGTTTCACCGGTAATATTATTCTTAAAATGGCCGAATCATTCTACGAGATAGCCTGCAAACGCGGCTTTGAGAAGGATGATTATATCAAAAACTTTCACTACGAAACCTACGGAGGCACGCCGGTACTGGGCGTAAACAAACCCGTAATTATTGCCCACGGCATCAGCAACGACAAAGCTTTCAAAAACATGATTCATCAGGCAGAAGTAATGATAAAAACCAATTTCTGCGAAGTGTTGAAAAATGTGATGAAATAAAAAGCCTTCTTGTTATTATAGAATATTTCTCTGCACATTTTATTTTCTACTTTTTGAGTTTTAAATAAACCTTATAATTATCTCCTACAAAAAATTGTATGTTTGCAACTTCATTGGCAAAAGCAAAGCATATATTACCTTAGCTAAAAGCATAACCGCAACTT